>NZ_CP089975.1:2100000-2227058 GCF_029581575.1 Moraxella nasibovis
GAGCCCCTCAAAACCCACCACCGACACACGCGACTCGCCTGCGAACACCGCCTTGACCATCGCCACTCGCTCATCAAAGCTAAACAACGGTTTTTTGTGATGGGCAAACGCCACCGCAATGACGACTTCATCAAACAATCGCAGAGCTCGCTTCACAAGATCAATGTGTCCGTTGGTAATGGGATCAAAAGTGCCAGGATATAGGGCTTTTTTTGGGGTATGTGTCGTCATTGGCTGATCATTTGGCTAAAAATAACTGCTTATGCTATCAAATTTTTGGCTAATTTAAAACCAATTTTACTTCTGTCTGTGTTTTGACTTTAAAATTAAACCAAAAACGCACCCATGAACAAGTGCGTTTTATTGTGGCGACATACTTAATAATAAGCAAAAATATCGCTTATGGTAGCTCTACCGCATATTCGCTCACATTTGGCAAACTTTTTACCAAGCCTTGCTCTTGCATGAATGTCGCCATCTGCTCATAGCGTGCTTGATCTAGAGCTTTTGGCTGTTTTGCCAGATGTGGCACAGTGTCCGCCCACGCCATGCGATTGAGCTCATTGTCCAGCTCATTTGGCTTGTAGCTCACGAAAATTTTCCATGCTTCGTCTGGATTTTGCTCAATAAAATCAGTCGCTTGGGTGATGGCTGTCATAAATCGTGCGTATTTTTCATCGCCGATGGTGTCTTTTTTTGCCACAAAAATCAGCTCATCATAAGCTGGCACGCCGTGCTGTTCTGGGTAAAACGCCACGCCTTCATGTTTTTCAAGTTTTAGCTGATTGAGTTCAAAATTACGAAACGCCCCAATCACGCCATCTGCCTGCTTGCTCAGTAGCGATGGCGACAGCGACCAATTGACATTGATCATCTGGACATCTTTTTCGCTTAAATTGGCAGATTTAAGCATGGTTTTTAGGAGCAATTCTTCAAAACCACTCACAGAATAGCCGATTTTTTTGCCTTTTAGGTCTTCTAATTTGGTAATGTTGCTGTCTTTTAGCACCACCAAGCTGTTCAAAGGCGTGTTAATCAGCGTGCCAATTCGCACCAGTGGCAAGCCTTCGGCAACCTGCTGTTGAAGTTGTGGCTGATAATCCACCGCAATGTCCGCCTGCCCTGCGGCAACCAATTTCGGTGGCATGGACGGATCGGCAGGCTCAACCACATCCACCGCCAAACCCTGCTCAGCAAAATAGCCCTTTTGCTTGGCGATGATGATGGCAGCGTGATTGGGATTAACAAACCAATCCAACAAAAGCGACACAGGCTGTGTGGTACTTGCTTGGGTTTGCGCGGCTTTGTCGTCTGCTTTTGGCGAACACGCCGCCAATAGAGCTGTCGCCAGCGTGGTTGCGATGATTTTTGAAAATTTCATAAAAACTCCTTGTTCATTTCATTTACCCAATGATTTGGTTGTTCAAATACTTTTTAATGCAAATGATTTGCCCATGGCACCCATCGTTTTAACAAATAATCGCCCAAAAAATACAAGCACAAAGCAATCACAAGCAAAACAAGTAATGCCACAAACATCAAATCCACCTGCATTCTGGCGTTGGCGTGCAACATCAAATAGCCAAGTCCTGCTGACGAACCCACCCATTCACCAACCACCGCCCCAATCGGTGCGATGGAGATGGCAATGCGAAGTCCTGATGCCAAAGCAGGCAAGCTGGCGGGTAATTTCACCTTTAATAACATCTGTATGGGCGTAATGCGATAGGTCTTGGCAATGTCCAGCCAAGCCACTGGTGTCTGACGAAGTCCATCAAAACACGCCGCCGTCACAGGAAAATAAATAATCAGCACCGTCATGACGATTTTTGAGGCAATGCCATAGCCAAACCACAGCACGAGCAAAGGGGCGATGGCAAAGACAGGAATCGCCTGCGAGATGATTAATAATGGCAATAACACGGACGAGACTTTCTTAGAGCTACTCAATATCAATGCCGACACAACGCCCATAGATACTCCAATGATAAGCCCAAGCAGGATTTCAAGCAGCGTGATTTTTGTGTGTTGCCAAACCAGTGCATGATGATCCAAAAACGACTGCCATACCAAACTGGGGCTTGGCAAAATATAGCGTGGCAACTCGCCAATGACGACCACCATTTGCCAAAGGACGAGCAAAATCACAGTAATGAGCGGAACTTTTAGCCACTTCATGACGCATCCCCTGACAATTCATGCAAAAGCTGGGCGTGCAGCTGACCAAAATTGTCGTCATCTAATGCCCTGATGGGGCGAGTTTGTGGACTGATTTTTGTGGCGATGGTGGCAGGCTGATGTTTTAGCACATAAATGTCATCGCTCAGACGAATGGCTTCTTGGGGGTCGTGCGTGATGAGTAACACGGTTTTATTACAAAGCAATTCGTACGCCAACGCCTGCAACTCATGGCGAGTAACCGCATCCAATGCCGAAAACGGCTCGTCCATCAGTACCAAATTGGCATCGCTCATCAGCGTACGGGCCAAAGCCACTCGCTGACGCTGACCACCTGATAATTGGTAGGGTTTTTTGTGCAAATGCTCGCTCATTTTTACCTTTGCCAATAAATCTTGAGCCAGACTTTGGGTTTGGGCGGAGCGTTTACCAGACAGATGGGCGAACAGTTGCACATTATCAAGCACCGAAAGCCACGGATATAGGGCATCTTGCTGTGCCATGTACGCCAAAGTCGTCCCAGTCGCCAGACGCACATCGCCTACAAAATCCGTATGCAGACCTGCAATGATTCTAAGTAGCGTGGATTTGCCCACGCCTGACGCACCAAGCAGACTGGTAAAACGCCCGTCAGATAGGGAAAAGTGAAATTGATGAAAAATGGACTGCTCGCCAAACTGTAGCGACAAATCACGAATGACAACTCGTTGCATATCAACACAACGACCAAAGACAATTAGGCATGGTTAGTTTCCTACGACAGCATTAACTGAACAGGTTCACGGGTATCATCTCAGCTCATCGCACCCCGACTAAATGAGAAAGATTATAACTTATTGCATCCAACATTGCAAAGCCTGCCATCAAAAAACCCTTTGCCAAACGATGACAAAGGGTTTTGGTGTGAATCATGAGTGAAAATCGGCAAAATTAACGCTTAGCAAAGCCTTGTTTTTGCAAATATTCCAACACAAACGGACGCACATCACCGCCAAAGGTATCGGCAATTTGAGCACGCCAATCCAAATCCAAGCCACGACCGTTGTAGTATGCTTTGACTTGTTCATTATAGTCTGCCAAGGCTTCATCGCTTGCCACTTGATAAGTGTCGGTAGAGACCAGCACTTCTAATGGCAAACGCGGACGCTGTGATTGGTTGATTTTAGATTCCCAGTCAGGGTGTCCCAAGCACAGACCAAACAATGGCACAACATGCTCAGGCAAGCCCAGCACTTCGCCCGCTCTGGCGATGTCATTACGCAGTGAGCCGATGAACACACCGCCTAAACCCAAGCTCTCGGCAGCAGCCAGCACATTTTGTGCCATCAATGCCACATCAATCGCCCCAATTAAGGTTACTTCCATCCAGTCTGTCTGCACATCGGCAAGCTGGTTGTGGCGCTTGGCATCCATACAAAATACCAAATATTCGGCACACGATTCCACATAGCCATGCCCCAAACGCTTGCCATCAGCCACCGCCTGCTGATACGCTTCATCGCTCATATCACAAGAAATCTGACGCAGTGCCGTGCGTTTTGCCGTATCTTTGACACGAATGATGCTAGATGCCTGCAAAAAGCTGGAAGTTGAGACCGCACGCCCCGCTTCTAAAATGGCGGTCAGCATTTCATCGGAAATCGGCTCGCCTGTGTATTTACGCACCGAACGATGATTGAGCAGAGTCTCTAAAGTAGGCTTGCTGTTTAGCATAAAAACATTCCTTAAATAAAGTCAATAAAATAACACGCCATCATGGTATCAATTATCCGTCATAAAGGCAAATTGAATTGATGGATATTTTGGTAAAAGCGACTTGTAACAAATGCACTACTTTATCCAAGCCAAGATTTTGTTATAATAGCAAAATTAAAAAAATATCGGACAACGAACATGGCAAAAAAACCAAGCAACCAAATCTGCGCTAACAAAAAAGCAAGGCATGAATATTTTATTGAAGAGACTTTTGAGGCGGGGCTTGCCCTAGAAGGCTGGGAAGTCAAATCCATTCGTGCAGGCAAAATGACCATCACGGACGCTTATGTGATTTTTAAAAATGGCGAGGCTTTCTTGTTCGGTGCGCACATTCAGCCACTACTGACCAGCTCAACGCACATCAACCCTGACAACATTCGCACCCGAAAGCTACTGCTCAACCGCCGTGAGATTGACAAATTATTCGGCATGGTTAATCAAAAAGGCTATGCGGTCGTGCCACTGTCTTGCTATTGGAAAGCATCTCGTGTCAAATGTGAAATCGCCCTTGCCAAAGGCAAAAAACTCCACGACAAGCGAGCCACCTTAAAAGAGCGAGATTGGCAAATGGACAAAAAGCGTGGCTTTAAGGCGGATTTTCGTTAATCACACGCCCAATCCCATCACAAAAAAAGGTCGCCATATTAGCGACCTTTTTTGTATTCATCAACAATTCACACCATTAGGCGAGCTTGCTCTTACGCATGGCAAAAACGCCCTGCCCAATCAAACACAAAATCCCCGCCCAAATCAGTCCGTAGCTTGTAAGCATGTCCCAAGTAAACACACCGCCCAATACCGTTACCGCAAGCACAAATAACAACGCAGGCTCCAAATAACCAATCAGTCCAAATAAGCTCACTGGCAAAAGGCGATTGGCTTCTAAATGCGACTGCAATGCCAAAATACTCACCACGCCCAGTCCTGCTACTTTGATGAGTAGCCAGCCGTCTTGCAATACCAAATGCACGGTCGCCATGTCATACATGAGCAAGTACACCAAGCAAAACGGCGCGATGAGTATTGCGTCCAAAAATAAGCCTGTAACTGCACGCACACCTTGGGCTCGTCTCATGGTGTAATAAATCGGATAGGTCAAGCATACCCAAAAAGTCGCCCAACTGATTTCGCCCGTGCGAACAATCTCTGCACACACGCCAGCCAACGCCAAAGCAACGGCAAGCCACTGAATCTTGGTTAATTTTTCTTTAAAAAACACAGCCAAACAACACCATCACCAATGGAAATAAAAAATAACCCATCGCCGCCTGTACACCTTGGTTATTTAGCGGTGCCCACATGAATAGCCACAGCTGGCTGGCAAAAATTGGGGTCGGTGCCAGTAGCCACAGCCACGACTTCACGCCACGCACCGCCTTTAAATCATCAACCACACCTTTCATCTGACCACTGACTGCCAAAAATGCCAGCAAACACGCCAAAATCATCACCATTCGCCACAAAAACACACTTGTGCCTGTCAAAGGCGACAGCCATTTTCCGTACGAGTACAGTACGCCAAACAGCACATTGGCAAGCACTACCAACGCCACGCCAAAGACAAATTGGCGGCGTTTTTTGTGTTCAGCTTGGACAGTCTGGGTCGATGTTAATGCCACAGGTGTGGTCAAAACAGCAGAATCAGATAAAGAAATGTTGGTGGTCATGGTCGGTCAATCTTGATAATATGAAATAAAGAATATTAAGCAATGAATGTCGCTCATTTTAATGGATTGTTTTGAGAAAAATTGCCAAAAATAAGCCAATTTGTGATTTTATTTTGCAAAAATTTTGCTTTATTGATAAAATTTTTCATCATTTGCCAATGGAATGATTGTAATCATGAATCAGATGCTAGACGACACCGACAAACTCATCTTAAACCTACTCCAAGACGATGCGACCTTGCCACTCAAAACCATCGCCGAACAAGCAGGCGTATCAGTCGCCACCGCTCAACGCCGTATCAACACACTCATTGACAATGAAATCATCGACCGACAAGTCGCCATCATCGACCCTGTCAAGGTGGGCTACACGCTGACCGTACTGGTGATGATTAAAATGGCAACTTCCAGCGTCTCCATGCAGCAGCGCTTTGAGCGAGTGATGTCTGCCGAACCCCAAGTCATGATGTGCTATGAAATCTCTGGCGATTATGATTTTGTGCTGGTGGTCAATAGTCAAAATATGCAAGATTATCATGCTTTTACACGCAAATTTTTGACCAGTGAAAACAATGTCAATCACTTTAACAGCCAGTTTGTGATGAATTTTATCAAATCTGGCACAAAAATTACGCTAAAATAAGCATTTTAAAATTGATATAAAATGTACCGCAAATCCGTAGGAGCGAAAAATCTTTCGTTCCTACAAGACCGTAGTCATAGGTTGGGCTCATCAAATAGAAAACCCAACAAATTCAATAAGTTATGCTAAATATGGTGGGCAAAACCCACCCTACACAACTTATTTGGCTATTATGAGAATTTATAAGCGTTTATTAGTATCTTATTTTAAGGATTTTGTATGAAAAAAATCGTCTGTTTGCCATTATTGGTCTGCCTGCTGACCGCTTGCGATCAACAAGCCACAAACACCGCAGCCACCCCAAGCGAGCAACCAACTACCGTATCAGCCACTGAGTCATCACACGGCTCAAATCCCCATGATTTAGAAGTCTTAGCAAAAACATTGCCTGACGATGGCACAGCCGAAGCCAAACCCATCACAACGGCAGACGGTAACATTCAAATTGATTGGTCGTTCATTGACACCAAAACCACTCGTGCCGACACCGCCAATTATGCCTATCCCATCGCCATTGACAGCAATGCCGTCAAAAACTACGCCAAAGCCTACAACATCAGCGATAAAGCCGCTCAGCACAGCATTGTCGTGAGTATGGCAGCCCCAGAAGCCTTAGGCAAATTACTTGACCAATTAGAAAACCATTACCGCAGCCACGAGCTGACCGATGGAGCGGACATGAAACTCATCGTCCATACCACGCATGAGGTGGTCGCTGACACGCACGAATATGTGTTTGCTGATAAATTTGGCGAAGGCTTGGTGCTACCGATTGAAATCAGACCTGCCACTAAATAACAAAAAAGGCGAACAATCATCTATACCCATAGAGCGGTAAAGTTACCACAAAATTAGGTAATCGCATAGGGTGGGCTATGCCCACCGTTTTAAGCATAAGCTATTGAATTTGTTGGGTTTCGTTTCACTCAACCCAACCTACGACATCACATCATTGCATGGTAATTTTATCATTCGGTGGATATAAGATTTTCGCCTTTTTGATTTTTGTGGCAAAGTTAATGGCTTTTTGCCTTTAAAGAACCCAAATAGATGGCAAACATCACCAAAAACGCACCGCCCCACTGTGTGCCATTGATCGCTTTATTTAGCCAAAAATAATCAATCAGCAGTGCCGCCACAGGCTCGGTCAATAAGAGAAGTCCTGTCAAAGACAGCGCCAGCTTTGGAATGGAATAGCCAATCAGCCCCCACGCCAAGCACTGCATGACCGCCCCATAAACAAAAATCCAGCCCCATTCACTCATCGTTCTTGGCATGATCTGCCCCCAGTCCCACATCAGCATCATGGGTAATAATGACAACGCTCCGCCCATGCCAACAATGGTCATCATCGGAAAAATTGCCACCTTTGCCGTCTCGTGCGTACGGCGAACATACGCCATGGACAACGCCAAAAATCCCCCAGACGCAATGCCAGAGACAAAACCCCACAAAGCCGCCTGATTATGAGCAAACTCAGGGCTGGCAATGAGTGCCACGCCCACCGTCGCCAGCACCAAACTTGAAAGCTGCATTTTGGTCTGTCGCTCGCCAAACCACACAAAGGCAATGAACGCCAAAAAGAAAATCTGCAAGCTGTTGAGCAGTGTTGAAATCCCTGGTCCGACCGCATAAATACTCTCATGCCAGAGTGCCAAATCTAGCCCAAGTGCCACGCCGGATGCCACCGCAAATGCGATGGCTTTTTTGTTGGTGGGAAATGATTGACCGAACAGCACCGCCAAAGCAAAAAAGATGCCTGCCGAGATCAACAGTCGCCAAAATGCCATCGCAAAACCGCCCACGCCATCAACATGAGCGACAATCAAACTACCCAATCCAAATAAAACACAGCCCACCACCAGTCCAAACATGGACAATAACTCACTGGTGCTTTTTGCCTGCTTGCCTGCTTCCATCTTTTGTCTCAATCATCACTAGGATTTATGTGATGCACGGGCGAAAGATTTTTCACCCCTACCTCCAAAACCTTGCGTGTCATTTTTAAAGCCTTTACCATACCACCTGCAAACCAATAGGACAACTTGGGGCAAAAAACTTTCACGCCTGCCATGCCTTTTATGATCAGATGGTGGTTAAATGGTGGGCAAATAATGACTACTTTATCAACTCACCCATCATTTGACAGACGGCCGTGTGTCATCAAAAGCTGCACAAACTCATCTTCTTGAACGATATTGACGCCCAGCTGTGTGGCTTTATCCAATTTTGAGCCTGCTTTTTCGCCTGCCAATAGAACACTGGTTTTTGCTGAGACCGAGCCTGAGACCTTCGCCCCCAACGCTTGCAAATGAGCCTTTGCCTCATCACGCCCCATGACGGACAAAGTGCCAGTCACTACCCAAGTCTGCCCATCAAGCGGTGCCTCCGCCTCGCTGACCTGCACCGCTTGCCACACCACGCCTGCACCAAGCAAACGGTCAATGACCTCGCTGTTGTGCGTACTTTGGAAAAATTCATGAATGCTTTGGGCGGTAATCTCCCCCACATCTGGCACGGTCAAAAAGTCGTCTGCACTGGCTCGTCTGATCGCCTCAAAATCAGCAAAATGCTGTGCCAAATTCAGTGCTGTTGATTCGCCCACGCCACGAATGCCCAGCGCAAAAATAAAGCGTGGCAGGGTGGTGTTTTTGGATTTTTCAATGGCGGCAAGCATATTATTGACCGATTTTTCGCCCAAGCCCTCCAAAGTCATCAGGTGGTCTTGGTGCTGTACCAGCTCATAAATGTCTGCCACCGTGCGAATCAGCCCCATCTCAAAAAACTTAATCAGCCACTGCTCGCCTAAGCCGTCAATATCCATCGCGCGGCGAGACACAAAATGCACCAAAGCCTCTTTGGACTGAGCAGGACAATACAAGCCACCTGTGCAACGAGCCAGTGCCTCGCCCTCTGGTAAGACGACCGCCGATTCACACACAGGGCAGGTTTTGGGCAGATGAATGGGGCTGACCGCACCATCTCGCATCTCCAATACCACGCCTGATACCTTGGGAATCACATCGCCTGCACGATGAATGCTGACCATATCGCCTGCCATCAGCCCAAGTCGCCCAATCTCGCCAAAGTTATGCAAAGTCACATTGCTCACCGTAACGCCACCCACATTGATGGGTTCAAGTTTACCCACTGGGGTCAGCTGACCTGTGCGTCCCACTTGCCATTCCACCGCCACAAGACGAGTGATGGCACTTTCGGCGGCAAATTTATACGCCGTCGCCCAGCGCGGCTCACGACTCAAAAAGCCCAAATCATTTTGCAAATCCAGCGAATTGACCTTGACCACCACGCCATCAATCTCAAATGGCAAATCAGCTCGTGTTTTGGCGATATTCTCATAAAAATCCTGCACACCTTTGGGGGTGGCTGCTGTACCAAACGGTGCCGTCTCAAAGCCCAGCGAGCGTAGATATTCCAAAGCACCACTTTGGGTCGTGATGTGGCTTGGCAACCCTTGATTTACCGAATACCCAAAAAAGGCAAGCGGTCTGGCGGAGGCAATGGCAGGGTTGAGCTGTCTTAGACTGCCTGCGGCTGCATTTCTTGGGTTGGCGAAGGTTTTTTCGCCACGCTCGGCACTTTCACGGTTTAATTTTTCAAAGCCTGCCTTTGGCATCAGCACCTCGCCACGCACCTCCAATAAAGCAATGTCAGCACACGCTGGCAACACCTGCGGCAGATTGCGAATGGTGCGAACATTGTGCGTGATGTCCTCGCCCACACGCCCATCGCCACGAGTTACTGCCTGATGAAACACACCATGCACATATTTTAAAGACACTGCCAAACCATCTAATTTCAGCTCCATTTCAAATTCTGGGTGCTGATTTTTGCTGTCTAAGCGGTCGTTGATACGCCTGATGAATGCCGTCAACTCATCAAAATTAAACACATTACCCAAAGACAGCATGGCGATGTCATGCATTACCTGCGTAAAGGCAGGCAAAGGCTTGTCGCCCACTTTGTCGGTGGGGCTGTCGGGCTGTTTTAGGGTAGGAAATTGACTTTCTAGGTCAAGTAATTTTTGGCGTAAGCTGTCGTACTCGCCATCAGAAATGCTCGGATTGTCCAGCACATAATAGGCGTGGTTGTGTTTTTTTAGCGCGTCAATCAAAAGACGCATCTGTGTGATGATCTTGGCATCTTGGTCGTGCTGGTCATCAATAAAGCTAAACAAATCAGTCATGGTAAATTCACTATTTTCATTCATCACGCTCTAAAAGCTACTGTCCGCTGCATTCAAAAGCCAAATGGAGCGTTTGTATGGCAAAAAGGCTTGTGGCGTGTTTTGGTGTTTTGATTTTGGGGAAGCTTGCGCATCACCGAAAGCTGTTTTTTGGCAGAAGTGGCATGCACAATGACACAAAAAACCGCCTGAAACAGACGGTTTATAACCCAAAAATACTTATTGATAATCGGAAGCGATGGCACGCATTCTGGCAAATTGGGCATCGTCCAGCGGCTGACCGTTTTCGTCATACAAATTCGCATCTAGGTCACTGGCGATCATCTGAGCCACCGACACCATGCTGTCAAAGCCACGCAAGGCATGCGGGTGCGGCAGCGATAAAAACAGCACTAGGCCGTTAAAATAACTCTCTGCCAGCTCGTTCAAATCAAAGGGCTGCACGCCTTCGTCATTGGCGCCCAGCATACTAAACCACAGGTCGCCCATGCCGTTTTCATGCTCATAACGATGAAACATGTTCATCACGCCGTATTTTAGACCGTATTCACGCACGATGCCAAGCACGGTCTTGCCAGACAAGCCTGCAAACTGATTGCGTGGCGTAATCATCACCGTGATGGTGTCTTGGGCGTTGAGTAGTGGGCTGTTATCCTGATCGAAAGTCTCTTGGTCGCTTAGGTGCTTGTCAAGCAGTGGCGAGTTTTGCTCAAAAGAGTGGTTCAGCTTACGCATCGCTTCATCTTCTTCGTGCGTCATGATGTCGCCTGCATCAGGCTCAAAGGCAGGCTCAGAGCGCACAGGTGCTGGCGCCGAGACCACCTGTGGCGCACGCTCACTGACCACAGGCGATGAAGCCGCCACCGCCGCCATACTGGTGAGCGCATCTGGCACATCTTCTTCATGGGGTACTGGCACAGAGTCAAAAGTCGGACGAGAGCGCTCGTCTCTGGGTGTGATCGGCAGCCCATTTTTATGATTGACATCACCCAAGACCGCAAGCGACCCTTTGCTTTTCATGGCACGCCATACGATGCGTCCAAGCACAAAAAAACCCACGATGATGGCAAGAATCGCCAAAACAATCCAAACATTATTGTCCATAATCACCCCAAAAAGATTGCACCAAAATAAGTCATTGAATCGCCATAGTCTATCATGATGCGCCCAATTCGTCATCTATTTGTTGGATAATTTTAATAAATTTGGCACATTTGGGCTGTTTTTGGCAAATGACGCTCATACTGCCAAAAACAGCAGCTCAAAGCTTAGCAGACATAAAAAAGACCGCCCCCAAAGGACGGTCTTTTTTTGTCATTGTCAAACTTAGGCTTTTTTGCCACGGCTTGCAAATGCACCAAAACGCTTGTTGAAGCTCGCCACACGACCTTCGTTAGAAGCTTTACGCTGCTCGCCAGTGTAGAATGGGTGAGACGCACTTGAAATATCCAGTGGGTAGTATGGATATTCTTTGCCTTCGTATTCACGAGTTGCTTTGGTTGCAACAGTTGAGCGAGTTAGGAAATACACATCCGCGTTGGTGTCGTGGAATAGAACTTCTTTGTAATCTGGGTGAATGTCTTTACGCATGATAATCGTCCAATAAACCTAAGCACTAATACATACTGCCTTGACCTGCCACTGCCTGTCATTACAGCCGAACATAGCCACGCCATCACCAACCAACTTTGGCACGCCGCACCATGTTTTTTATCCATTAGCCCACTTAGGTGGGAAAAATGAGCCAATATTATAGCAATAATTCGCCCATCTTTCAAGCCAAAATTCGCCCAAAAACCACCAAACCCATCAAATGTCGTGTTCCATCTCAACACGGGTGCGAAACTTCTGCCCTGCCTTAAAAGTGACCACACGGCGGGCTTTGACGGGGACGCTTTCGCCTGTTTTTGGATTGCGACCTGGGCGGGATTTTTTGTCTTTGAGCTCAAAATTACCAAACCCAGAGATTTTTACTTCCTTGCCGTCAGCCAGACTTTGGCTGATTTCTTCAAAAAACTTATCAACGATTTTTCTGGCATCTTGACGCGTGATACGCAAACGAATGGTCAAGCGGTCAATCATATCAGCTTTGGTTAATGCACTCATGATTTTTCCTTATTTATCAATGATTTAGCATAAAGTATGCTAAGGACAAAAGCAGTGGCATACTCTTTATTCAACTAGCTGTCTCGTAGCTGGGCGTGGTGTCTGTCAGCCAAAGTCTTGGCAACTTTATCCATCGCCGATTTGATCAGCTCGTCTTCAAGGGTTGCTTCACTGTTTTGGAACAGCATCGCAAACGCCAACGATTTTTTGCCTTCTGGCAGACGCTCGCCTTGATAGACATCAAACAGCCACAAATCGGTCAGATACTCGCCTGCTGCTTTGCGAATGTCGCCCATCAAATCTTGCCACTGCACCGACTTATCCACCAAGAACGCCAAATCACGGCGAACACTTGGGAATTTGCTCGGTGCGGTGATGGCGTGGTTCGTGCGGTGCAAAGCGATGAGCGTTTCAATGGCAAATTGCGCCACCCACACCACCGGCAAGTCCAGCGCCTTGGCAATGCTTGGGTGCAACTGACCAAACCAGCCCAAACGCACGCCACCCACGGTCAAATAGGCACTTTGACCAGGGTGCAAAAACGCCAAATCGGCTCGTTCGTAGGCGATTTGGGCTTTGTTTAGGCTTTGTGGCAACAGACTTTCAACATCTCGTTTTAGGTCAAAAAAGTCCATCGCACGCTTGTCATAAATGCCCTCGTCCGCCACCAATCCTGTCGCCACCATCGCAAGGCTTGGCGTTTGTACCAGATTTTTGATGTCTTGACCAACAAAAGACAGACCTGTTTCAAACAGTCGCACACGAGACTGCTGGCGTTTTAGGTTGTGCGACACCACAGGTAGCAGACTAGACAACAGCGTGCGTCTCATCACCGCAAGCTCTGATGAGATTGGGTTGGCAAGTGGCAACACCGCCCCCAATTTTTCATCATCAAACAGCGACTCAATCTTGGCATCACTAAAACTAAAACTCACCGCCTCAAAGTAGCCAGAATGTGCCAGTGCCAATTTGAGCTTATGTGTCAAATCCGCCGTGTCGTCATAGCTCATGTCAAGGGCAAAATCTGGCAGACGCGTGGTAATATTGTCATAGCCATAAATGCGAGCCACTTCCTCCACCAAATCCTCGGCAATATTCATGTCAAAGCGATGGCTTGGTGGCTGACAAGTGAAATTTTGTCCATCGAAAGTCGTGGCAATTTCTAAGCGATTTAAAATATCCACCACTTCATCGCTGGGTAGGCTAATGCCCAAAAGCTGTTCAATTTTTACCGCTGGCAAGACAATTTTTTCACGCTTTGGCAATTTGTCGGTATTTTCAACCGTCGTGACCTGCCCCACTTGTCCGCCTGCAATGTCGTGAATGAGCGTGGTGGCACGATTTAGGGCGGTCAATGGCAATTCAAAATCCACGCCTCGCTCAAATCGCTGACTTGCATCCGTGTGCAAACCAAAGCGTCTGGCTCGCCCTGCGATGGCAAGCTGATTAAAATGCGCCGATTCTAGCACGATATTTTTGGTGTCGTCCGTTACCGCTGAACGCAAGCCACCCATGATACCGGCCAAAGCCAGCACGCCCACATCATCAGCGATCACCAGCTCATCGCCTGACAAAGTGATGGTCTGCTCATTTAAAAGCTCCACCTGCTCACCTTGCGTGGCAAAACGCACAACAATGTCGCCAACAATCTTATCTGCGTCAAAGGCGTGCAAAGGCTGACCCAGCTCTAGCAATACAAAATTGGTTACATCAACCAAAAAATTATGCGTACGCACGCCCGATGCCATCAAATGCTCGCTAAGCCATTTTGGACTTTGTGCCGTGCGGTCAATATTGCCAATAAACTGAGCCAAATAGCGTGGGCAAGCCTCATCATCAATGACTTTGACGCTTGGGGCGGTGCTGATGCTTGGGGTGGTTTGGCGAATTTCTGGGCGGTTTAGGGGTAGGCGGTTAATCACGCCGATCTCACGAGCCAATCCCAGCGCACTAAAACAGTCGCCACGGTTTGGGGTGATGGAGATGTCAAAAATCATCGCATCCAAGCCCAAATAATCACGCACATTCACGCCAATGGGTGCGTCTGCTGGCAATTCTAGCAAGCCATCAATCTCATCTTCAAGACCGATTTCGGACGCACCACAAAGCATGCCTTGGGACTCTACGCCACGCAATTTGCCTTTTTTGATTTTAAATTCTTTACCGTCAATCGGTGGCAACACCGCCCCAACGGTCGCAACGGCAACTTTTAAGCCCACTCGTACATTGGGGGCACCGCAGACGATTTGTAAGGGGGTAGAGTCGCCCACATTGACGGTGGTAACACGCAAACGGTCGGCATCTGGGTGCGGCTCACAGGTGATGACCTCGCCCACCACCACGCCACTAAAGGCAGGGGCAAGCGTCTGTGCGTCATCAAGCTCAAGCCCTGCCATCGTGAGCTGGTCGCCAAGCTCGTCCGATGTGTTGGCAGGATTTACCCATTGTCTTAGCCAATTTTCACTGATTTTCATAAGTTTCTCTTATTTTTTTATTCGCTTAAATAATTCTTGGAGTTTCACCGACTCAATCTACAAAGACATATCTGCTACATTAGGCGAACTGCTTTAAAAATCTCAAATCATTTTGGAAAAACAGACGCAAGTCATTCACGCCATAATACAGCATGGCAAAGCGTTCAATACCCATACCAAAGGCAAAACCTGAATATTCATCAGGGTTGATGCCACAGTTTTTGAGTACTTGCGGATGCACCATGCCACAGCCCAGCACTTCTAGCCATTTGCCATTGTCGGACAAAATATCCACTTCGGCAGACGGCTCAGTGAATGGGAAAAACGATGGGCGAAAACGCACGGTCATTTCTTTACCAAAAAATGCGTTCAAAAATTCATGAATCACGCCTTTTAATTCAGCAAAACTGCTGGATTTGGAAATCATCAAGCCTTCCATCTGATGAAACATCGGCGAGTGCGTCTGGTCTGAATCACAGCGATACACACGTCCAGGGCAGATGATACGAAGTGGTGGCTCGCTAGATTCCATCGTGCGAATCTGCACGCCTGATGTGTGCGTACGCAGCAGATAATGAGCATCAAAATAAAAAGTGTCATGCATGGCACGAGCAGGGTGATGATCAGGAATGTTGAGTGCCTCAAAGTTATAATAATCGCTCTCAACTTCAGGACCTGTCGCCACGCTAAAACCCGCCTGCGTAAAAAACTGTTTCATGCGTTCGGTAACATGGGTGATGGGGTGCAGACCGCCTGTCGCCACACCACGAGCTGGCAGACTGATATCCACCTGCTCGCTGGCAAGTTTGGCATTTAGGGCGTTTTGTGCCAACACTTGACCACGCTCATCAAATGCCGTGCTAATGCGAGTGCGTAACTCATGCAAATACGCCCCATAGACTCTTTTGCCGTCCGCATCCAGACTGCCCATCTGCTTGGATAGGGTGGTGATGGGGGATTTTTTGCCTTGTAGGGCAACTTTGAGTTCTTGTAACTCTACTTCACTGGCAGCATCGCCGATCTGCTGGCACGCCAAATCCGCAAAATTCACAAAATCTTGCTCTTGCAGATCAGCCAAGGCTTTATCTAAGGTGGGTAATGTGGTCATAAATCAGCAACTTTGATCAATTTTTATGAAAAAAATAATAGAAAAATAAACAACTTATTGTAAATAATTCATTTTCAAATGTAAATAAGCGATTTGTATAATTCATCAAAATTCGCAATTATCTGCCTTTTTCACCCCACTTTGCTTGGATAAGACGAAACTTTAATGCTTTTTGGCAAATTTTTAAAAAAATCTATTGACAGCGTTTGTTCTTTTTTTGTATATTTGCGTTGCATTCTTAGTGATTTCTTACAGAATTGCAAATCTAGCTGTCGCATCGTCATACTCTATGGAATAAAAGCCACTGACGACGCATGGATCATCAGCCTTTAAGGAACTTTTTATGAAACTTTCTGTACTAAACACCGCCATCAAGGCAACCACCGTGCTTGCCGTCGCAGCACTTGCTACCGAATCGCTTGCTGCTCCCAAGATCTCTGGTCGTCTTTACTTGTCAGCACTTTATGACAATATTGACAGTAAAGATCACAACACCGTCACGCAAGTCACCTCAAACAGCAACTCTGACCGCACTTCTTTGAATTCAAGTGGCTCTCGTGTTCGTCTAACTGGTAGCGAAAAAATGACAGACGATGTCGATTTAGAATACTGGTTGGAATATTCTGTTTTTGTAGATGATGACGGTGCTGGAAAAAACTTTACTTCTCGCAATACCTACCTGGGCTTTAAGCACAATGACTACGGTACGGTTCGTGTAGGTCGCATTTTCACCCCAGATGATGACATCGATTATGTTGACCAGAGCTATCTATATGCCTCTGGTGCAGGTTTGCCATTCAGCTATACAGGTCAGCGCACGAACAACACCATTCAGTACATTTCACCAAAATTAAACGATGGTAAAACCCAAGTTAAACTGCACTATGCCATGGATGAAAACACTGCTGGTAGTCACGGCGGCAGCTTTACTGCATTTAATCATGGCGTTCCACAAAAACAAGAGCGCGACATGATTGCAGGTCACATCTTGCATGAAGATGAGAAATATAATGCGGGCGTTTCTTATACTTATGCAGGTGATTTTAGTGCGCTAAGAGGTATGGTCAGCTACAAACCAACCGAACAACTAACCGTTGGCGTCATGGCTCAACAAACCGACTACAACAGTGGTGACAAAGAGCTTGGTGCACTTGTAAGCGGACTATACTCCTTGGATAAGATGACTGATGTATATGCACAAGTAGGTCATGCAAATAACTATCAAGGCTACAAAGATGGCGAACTAACCAAAGCCAGTGTTGGTCTTATCAAATGGTTGAAGCGTGATGGCGGTGTTCGTCTGCGCACCTTTGGCTCGCTGTCATATCTTGACCAAGTTTCTCATTCTTACAAAGAAAGAACGGATAATAATGTCGTTCATAATGACTTAATTCGCTCAGAAAAAGATGGATTTGGTTTAGAGATGGGTCTGCGTTACGATTTCTAACATAGCACTTCCTGATAAAAATAACCCGCCTCATCAAGGTGGGTTATTTTATGAGTCATCCATCAAGATTATTCACATCATAAAAAACCGCAACACAAGACGCATTGCGGTTTTGGATTTGGTCATTTAGTTAAATAACTAAATTATGCCAATGCAGCTTTTGCTTTTTCGCAGATGGCAGTGAATGCCGCTGCGTCATGCATGGCGATGTCCGCTAGGATACGGCGGTCGATCTCAATGCTTGATTTTTTCAAGCCATTGATCAGACGGCTGTAAGACAGACCGTTTAGACGAGCACCGGCATTGATACGAGCAATCCACAGACGGCGGAAAGAGCGTTTTTTATTGCGGCGGTCACGGTATGCGTATTGACCTGCTTTCATTACCGCTTGTACGGCAACACGATACACGCGAGAACGCGCACCATAGTAGCCTTTTGCACGGGCTAGAACTTTTTTGTGACGGCGATTTGCTTGTACACCACGTTTTACACGAGCCATTTTATTCTCCTAAAATTTAAAAATATCTATTATAGATATGGGCACATACGGCGGATTGATGGAACATCAGCGACATGAACCATTACGCAACCACGAAGTTGGCGGATACGCTTAGGAGATTTTTTGGTCAAGATGTGGCGTTTGAATGCTTGCTTACGCTTAAAGCCGTTCGCTGTCTTTTTGAAACGCTTTGCAGCACCACGTTTGGTTTTAAGTTTCATAATTAACCTCTTTAATAATCATAAGTCTTGCGACTTGACGAACCTTTTTGCCATGTGCCAATCAGCACGAGCGGAAGGTGGGACGCATATTATAAAAGCATTTATCATAAATTGCAAGCCCAAAAATGACTCAGTGACGGCTGAATCTAGGAATGCCAATCATAAAAAGATCATAAAAAAGACGCTTTCATCAGCGCCTTTTTCACTTCATCATCGATCACATCCAGTCTCTGTCTGTATCCTCAGGCAGACGAGTGACCAGCACTTGGTCGATCTTATAGTGGTCAATGTCCACCACTTCAAATTTCAAGCCACCGTGCGTCACAAAGTCGGCAGGGCGTGGAATCTTGCGCAAGCGATACATGATAAAGCCCGCCAGCGTCTCATAATGATCCCAATCCTCAAACTCACAGTCCAAAGCATGGCGCACATCATCGATGGGTGTGCTGCCATCAATCAACCATGAATTTTCGTCTCGCTTGATGATCTGCTGCTCTTCTTCAATCGGCGCAACCCAGTCGCCCATCACCGTCATCATGATGTCCGACAGCGTGATGATGCCCACCACCAGTGCATATTCATTGATGACGACCGCCAAGTCCTCTTTACTGGCACGAAATTTATCCAAAAGCTCAGATAAGGTCAGTGTATCAGGAATGATCAGCACATTTCTGATGGTGGATTCGTGAATGTTCACGAGCGACTGATTGTTCAAAATCCGCACCAAAATGTCCTTGGTATCGACATAGCCGATGATGCTGTCGATGCCATCATTACACACCAAAAACTTAGAATAAGGATAATCGGCGATCTTCTGACGAATGCTGTCTTCGCTTTCGCCCAGCGTAAAATACACCACATCTTCACGCACAGTCATCGATGACGGCACGGTGCGCTCTTCAAGCTCAAAGACATTTTCAATAAAGTGCTGCTCTTGCTGCAAGACCACGCCCGCCTGCGCCCCTGCATCGACGATGGCAGAGACATCATCAAAGGTGATGTTGTCCTCACGGGTGGTGTTGACATTAAATAGCTTGAAGGTCAGGTTTGCGATGGTGTTGATGATCCATGCCAAAGGCTTGACCACTTTGATGACGATCAGCACAGGGTTGATGACAATCAAGGCGATCTTCTCAGGGTTGATCATCGCAATGCGCTTAGGGATCAGGTCGGCGTACAAAATAAAGATGAGCGTCACCAAGATGAATGATGAAAAAAACGCAATGCTGTCAAGCCAAGGACCTTGATAAAACCGCCCAATAAAAGACGCAAAATAAGGACGCAGCGCCGCCTCACCGACCGAACCACCTAAGATGGCGACGGCATTTAGACCGATTTGACTGGTGGCGAAAAACTCTGCCGAATTTTCCTGCAAATGCAAAATCTTATCGGCACGCTCATCACCGTTTTCAGACAGCAGTCTTAGTTTTAATTTGCGCGCGCCTGCCAAAGCGATCTCAGAGATCGAAAAAAAGCTCGACACCAAGATCAAGATCAGAATCAAAATGATGTGTTGTAGTAATTCCACGGTAAATCCAATGGTATTAAAAATTTACCAACCGCCCCAGCGCCGCTTTGTCGATTGATGCAAGCTTGTTTGGCGTGTGCTAACTGGGCTGTTGGTCGGTTGAAGGATTGATGGTTTATTTCAAGTTTAAGGGCTTATTTTAGCAAATTTTATCAAGTTATGCCCATACAATTCAAGTACAAAAACTGATGCAACTTTAAATCAGGCGCTCGCCCATCAAAGAGCCAAACAAACGCTGAGCCACATAGGTGCCAAAGCCGCCTGCATGAGAGTCGCCTTAGCAAACAAACTGGCAGACCAAAACCTGCCTGTTGCTTACTTAGGCTGGCAAGCGATGACCTGCCCCTTGACGCCACTTGCCTCATCGGTCATCAGATACACATAGGCACTCATGATGTCCGCAGGCGTTTTTAGGGTGTTTGGGTCTTCGCCGGGGAACGCATGGGCTCGCATATTGGTGCGAGTCGCCCCGGGGTTGATGCAGTTAAAGCGGAGCGTGGTTAAAGTCTGTGTCTCTTGGGTAAAAATCGTTGCCATGCCTTCCACCGCCTGCTTGGATAAGGCATACGCCCCCCAAAACGCACGGGGCGTGGCGACCCCACTGCTGGTAAAGATGACCGAACCGCTCACAGACGCACGCAGTAGTGGCATCAGGCTTTGCGTCAGCATAAACACAGCGGTCGTATTGACACGCATTACCTGCTCAAAGGTAATCGGGTCGTACATTTCAAGCGGTGTCAATGCCCCCAAAATCGCTGCATTGTGTAGCACGCCGTCAAGATGCCCAAACTCTTTTTCGATCAAGCCTGCCAGCTCATTCATCTGGGCAAAGCTCGCCTTTTCCAAATCCATCGGCAAAATCGCAGGCTCTGGCAAGCCCAATTCTTCAATCTCATCGTAGACCGCCTCAAGTTTGGCTTGGGTTTTGCCAAGCAAAAGTACGGTCGCACCGCACTTGGCGTAGGTCAAAGCCGCCACCTTGCCAATGCCATCGCCCGCCCCTGTTACTAAGATGATTTTGTCTTTTAGGCAATCTGGAGTCGGCTGATAAGTTAAAATGTCGCTGTGTGTCATGGTTTTTCGTTCATTTATTTAGGTACAATTTATTTAGGTGCAATCGGTTATTTTTGCCACTGGCACAATCTTTGGGCAACCAGATAAAATGCGTCCGTCTCGCTCATTGGCATAAAGTCAAAACTTTTGGGTGGCATCATCATTGGTGGCGTCTCATCGGTCGATGCATACCAGATTGGTCCTCGTGAGCTGGTTTTGTCATGACAATTAATGATGGTAATGTTCGCCACATAGCCTGATAGCCTCTCACCATTTTGCAAAAAATAAGTTAAATTCTTAAACTTATATAACGGCGTGTCTTTATCATCTGTTGGGCGAAAATTCCAATCTATACGCACCGCCCCTGCCACATCCGCCAAAAATTGCACGGCTTTATCATCATCGACCACCTGCGTGCTAATAACTTCAAAATGCTTAAAATCTTCAATCGGATTCACGGCTTGGGCATGACAAACCACCGCCATCAATGGCAATGCAAATAATTTTTTCAAGCTTTATTCTCCAGCTTTGCCAGCACCCAGCGAGCCAATTCATCAGGGGTATCCAGCACCACATCCGCTCCCCACTCGTGCAAATTGGCGTGGTCGGCACGGCTTAGATAGCCAAACTTGGCAATCACGGTCGTCATCTGGGCTGCATTGCCCGCTTGGATATCACGAATGTGATCGCCCACATAAATGCAGTTTTCCGCACGCACGCTCACGCCCAGAGCATTTAAACGCTGCACCGCCAAAAATATCGGCTCAGGGTCAGGCTTGGTATTTGCCACATCATCAGGGCAAACGAGCACACGGCAGCGGTCTGTTAGGTTTAATTTATTCAGCAAGTTTTCCGCCAAATAACGAGGTTTATTGGTCACAATGCCCCAAGGTACGCCTTGATTTTCAAGGTTTTTTAGCAAGTCGTCCAAGCCATCAAACAGCTGGCTATCCACGCAAATGTCTTGTTCATACAGATCCAAAAACTCTTGGCGATAAGCAAGTAGCTTATCGTCCGTATCCGCCACTTCTGCCAGCTCATCGCCGAACATCAGTCGCACCATCGCCCTTGCTCCTGCCGAGACTTGCTCACGAATGTCGGCATCGCTTGGCGTTGGGTGGTTGTGCTTGGCACACATCACACCAATAATACGAATAAAATCAGGGGCAGTATCAATCAGTGTCCCATCCAGATCAAACAGCACCGCATCAAGTTTGCTCATCTTGCATCCTTAGGCTTTTTTGGTGAATGCCATCATATAATTGACATCAACATTACGATTGGACAGCCAAAAATGCTTGGTGATCGGATTATAATGCAAACCCGTCATATCAAAGCGATCAAAGCCTGCTCTTGTTGCCATCTGGTCAAGCTCGGCTGGCGTGATGAATTTATGATAATCATGCGTGCCTTTATCCACAAGGCGTAGCACATATTCCGCCCCCACGATGGCGAACAGATAGGACTTTGGATTGCGGTTGATGGTACTCATCACGCACACGCCACCTGGCTTTAATAAATCAAAACACGCTTGCACGATGGCGGACGGATTTGGCACATGCTCAAGCATTTCCATACAGGTGACGACATCAAAGCTTGCTGGCATTTGTTTGGCAAGCTCTTCGACCGCCACACAGCGAAACGACAAACTCTCTGCCATACCAGTACGCTGGGCATGAATCTCGCCTGCTTTTAGGTTTTCTGCGCCCAAATCCACGCCCAGCACACTTGCGCCACGCACCGCCATAGAATGCGACAAAATGCCACCGCCACAGCCGATGTCCACCATCTGCTTGCCAAGCAAAGGCGAACCCAGATGCTCAGCCACACGGTCTTCAATCCAGTTTAATCGCAAAGGATTGATGTCGTGCAAGGACTTAAACGCCCCCTGTCTGTCCCACCATTCATCGGCCAGGCGAGTAAATTTACCAATTTCGTCAAAGTCGGCATTGACCTTTGTGTGCTGCGTTGTTTGCTGCATCATATTGTATTTTCCAAGTTATCCATTAAATGTGCCTTTGACGAGACCGTCTGAACACCGCCCGCCTATCTTATCATTTTCAGGCAAAATTTGCTACTTTGGCGCCAGCTTGGCGTGTCATTTTGGTGATTTTTGGCAAATTTATGGGCTGTTTATGCAAAATTAACACAATTTGCAAAGCATGGTTAATAAATCTGTTACCACTTTTTGTAAAAAATGCGGTAAACTATGCCATATTTTTCACATTCAAAATTTTCAAAAAATTTGGTAAACTATACCATATTGACCGTTTTTCTTAATGATTTTGCTTTAAATTTAAGGCAAATTGACCACATTTTATAAGGATTTCGTCATGAAATACGCCCTAAAACTTGCTACTTTGACCGCTTCTATCGCCTTTGCCAGCCATGCGTTTGCGGCCGACTTCGTGGAAGGTCGAGACTACCAAAAGCTTGCCAACCCAGAAAACATCGCAGGCGATGTCATTGTTGTGCGTGAGTTTTTTTGGTATGGCTGTCCGCATTGCTACGCCTTAGAGCCACACATGCAAGCTTGGGCGAAGACTCGTGCCAAAGATGTGGCATTTTTCCGCACGCCTGCTGCCATGAACCCTACTTGGGAGGTGACGGCTCGTGGCTTTTATGCCGCTCAGCAAATGGGTCTTGAAAATAAAACGCACCAAGCCTTATTTGATGCTGTTCACAAAGACGGTCAGAGAAGCATCATCGCCAATCAAGAAAATCTGGCGAATTGGTACGCCACACAAGGCGTGGACAAGGCGAAGTTTAACAGCTTTTATAATTCATTCCCAGTCAGCACCAAAATCGAGCGCTCAAAACAAGGGGCGCAGCGTTATCAGCTGACGGGCGTGCCTGCGGTGGTGGTGCATGGCACTTATGTGGTGAATGGCGAAGACAAGAAAGTCACCGAAGTGGTGGATTTTCTGATCAATAAAGTCAGAAGTGAGAAAAAATAATCACCACAACACAAAAAGCCTGCAGTTAAGCGGGCTTTTTTGTACATGAAAGCTGCTTGTCGGCAATCGCTTACAAATATTGACGACTTTTGCCAATGGCGTATGCGTGCCAATTTTGCGATACTATGCACACAGCAAAGGATAAGGCAAATGGATACGCCGACTAGGGAAGACGCTGTGTACATGGAGTTCATGCAAAGGGCAACATCGCCAAGGGAATACAACAATACAGCCAAATGATCCGTCATTTGGCTGTATTTTTTATCATCACGATAAGATGCCAGGCTACGGCGCATCACACCGACAAAATCGCCACTTCTTTGACATAGCTTTCCAAATCCGTCACGCTTTCTGTCAAAAGTTCGTCATCTTATAACCTTAGCACCTGATTGTGAAAGCCATTCAGCGTACTTCTGTGTCCCACACTCACGATGATGGCATGGGGTAGTTCATTTTTGAGTGTGGTGTATAGGGCAAACTCGGTCGGCTCATCGACTGCTGATGTCGTTTCATCCAAAAAAATCACCAAGGGTTTCACAAGCAACGCTCGCACGAAAGCCACTCGTTGTAGCTCGCCAATGGAAAGATTGGCTTGCCAATCGCCCACCACATCAAGGGCGTGCGTGTGTTTGGACAGATGGCACATCGTCATCGCACGGACAATGTCTGTATCGCTTGCGGTAATGTCAGGATAACAAATCGCTTCTTTCAGCGTGCCTTGTGGCATGTAGGGGCGTTGGGGTAAAAAGAGCGTTTTGGCGTTTGGCATGGTCAAATTACCTGTCGTCTCAAACGGATAAATCCCAGCCATCGCCTTTAACAGCGTGGTTTTGCCAACGCCTGATTTGCCTTGAATGAGCAGGGCATCGCCACTTTTTAGCGTGATATTGACCGCACTGATGAGGCTTTGACTGTCCGCCGTCAGCACGCCAAAGTTTTGTAACACAAGCGCCATGCCGTCTGTTTTGGTGGTGGTTTTGGGTAGCTCGCCCAACTTATCCACCCTTGATAAAAATCCATGCAAACGGTTAAGCCGTGCTTGATACAGCGTGAATGTTTCATAAAACAGCCGAAAAAACGACAACGCTCGCATGAGACGGTTGAACGATTGTACGGTTTGGTGCATGTCACCAAGTTTAATCTCGCCTGCAAAAAATCTGGGGGCTTGGAGCATGAGTGGCAGCAGCATGGCAAACTGGGTTACGCCCGTGTTAAAGCCGTCCAAGCCAAGCATTCGGCGGACGATTGCCCAGCGATTGGTGATGATTGCCGAAAATCGCTCGGACAATTGGCGTTTTTCTTGTTTTTCGCCATCATAAAAAGCGATGGATTCGGCATTGTCCGCCACCCTGATGAGTGAATAGCGATAATCGCCGTGCAAGCGTTCTTTGTCAAAGTTTAGCCTGATGAGCGGTTTGCCAATCCACACCGACAAAGCGGTCGCCACGATGATGAACGCATAAATAAAAAACACCACGCCTTTGGGTATGGACAGCCCAAACAGCGACAAAATCCCCGACAAGCCCCACAAAATCACCGTAAATTCAATGATGCTCATCACGGCGTTGAGCACGCCACGCACCATCTCAACGGTGGTGGTGATGAACTCTTTGGCGTCTTGCTCGATACGCTGGTCGATGTTGTCAGGGGCGTGGGCGTGGCGTAGGCGGTAGTAGTTTTTATCCGCCAAATACCGCTCCAAAAGCACGCTATTGAACCGCTCTAACCATTTGATTTCAAAGGCTTCTCCGACAAATCTGTCCACGACTTCTTGGGCAACCTTAAACATCATCAAACTGGCATTGAGCAGAGCAAAAAACCAAAATGCCTGTGCGTTCATGTCTTGGAGCGAACTGTATAATTTGTTGTAAAATTGGGTGTTGAGCACGCTGATTTTGACTTCCAGTAGCACAAACAAAATCAGCACGCCAATCATCGCCAACGCCTTGACGACATTGGTGCGGTCAAGGCAAGGACGAGCGATGTGCCAAAATTTTTGTCCAAAGGGGGTAAATTTTAGCCCATAGGCGAACACGGACAGCGACAGCGCCACCCAAAAAAAGGCTTTAAACAGCCAAAAAAATGCCGTGATGAGTTCTGCTTGCCAATCCACAGTGGTTCTCGGTTTGATGTGAAAAGAAATGACAGTTGTTGCGGTGAATGGTGATAAAAATTGACAAAATCATGGTCGAACCGTAGGGGCGAATTGCAATTCGCCCCTACAGACCGTACCATGTTTTTAGATTAGTATTTAAAAGTCAAAGTCGCACGCACATTGCGTGGCTCGCCATAGGACACAAGCTGGGCATTTGGGGTTGTACCCACCAAATAATCTTTGTCGGTCAGGTTTTTTACCGCCAGACCCACGCCCCAGTTTTTGCTCTCATAGCCTGCCTTGACATCAAGCACCGTATAGGCTGGCAAATCGATGAAATGACGAGTTACATTGCCATTATTGGCGATTTGGTTGCGCCATGCGGTGCGTTCGCCTTGATAGCGAAGTCCGCCACCCACATACCAGCCCAAGCGGTCGGGGCTAAAATGGTACTGGGTCGAGACAGACGCAGAATGCTCTGGGATTTGGCTGATACGCTGACCGATGTTGGCGGTATGGCTGTTTTCCACGATTTTGGCGGTCGGAATGTAGCTGTACGAGCCTGAGATGTTCCATTGGTTGTTCATCACATAGGCGGTTTCAATTTCAAAGCCACGAGTACGCTGTTTGCCGACCAATTCGCTGTATCCTGCATTACGACCGCTTTCATAGACGGTTTCGGCGACATTTTTGCGGACTAGGTCATAGATGGACGCATAGCCTTGCAAGCGGCGGTCAAAGCCTTGAAATTTCACGCCAATCTCGGCATTATGCCCTGTTTCTGGGGCAAGCACATTGCCGTTTTTATCGGTGTCGGTGTTTTGCAAAAACGAAGTGCCAAAGCTCACATAAGGGGCGAATTTGCCTTGATAATCATACATCGCAGACAAGTTGCCAGTCAGCTCGCTGTCGGAGCGTTTGGCGGTTGCCCCTGTTACAAGATTATCCACATTGGTGCTTGCCCAGTCGTGGCGAACGCTCGCCCCAAAGATAAAATCGTTGTAGCGAATGCTGTCTTTGGCGTACAAGCCTGCGTACTGGGTGGTGGTGATGTTTTGGCTGGCATTACCTTGCGTAACGCTTGGTACGGTATAATCAGGCGTGTTGGCGTTAAAGTTACCAGCGGTGTCCTGACGGCGATAATAATCGCTCTTTTCACGCAAGAAATCCAGCCCCACCACCGCATCATGCTCAAACGCCCCAGTGTCAAAGCGATATTGTACACGATTATCAGCAGTAAGCATGGTGTCTTTTTTGACTTGATTGTCAATACGGCGTGGGATTGTGCCATTTTGGTAAAAGTTATTCGTACCGCCTGCCAAAACAGGCTTGCCGTCCGTGTCGGTTTTGGTCAGGGCAAAAATGGATTTGAAAGTCAAATCAGCACTGAGCTGATGTGCCAAATCATAACCTGCTCGCAAGGTTTTTTGCTCGTAGCCATAATCAGGAAAACCAAAGAAAGTTTTGGGGCTGTATTTTTCATGGGCGTTATTGATGGTGGTAACGCCAGTACGCAGATCGGTGCTGTTGTTGTGTGGCAAGCCCTGCTGACGAATGTACTCACGCCATTGATAGCTGGCAAGCAAGGTCAAATCCGTCTTATCGCCCAAATCCACCGTGTAGCTTGGGGCGATGTAATTGTCCTTAAAATAGACATGGTCGGTGGCGTCATCACGGTCGGAGAAGCGACCATTGAGGCGAAATGCTCCTTTGTGGCTGTCATTGGGAGCGTAGTTGACATCATAGGCAAATTCTTTGTTGTCAAAGCTCCCCACCGTGATTTTGCCTTTGGCGAAAGTCTCGTTCTCTGGGCGTTTGGAAGTTATGTTCACAATACCGCTTGGCACTGCCATGCCATAGTCTGTGGTGGTGACGCCTTTGACGACTTCAATGCTGTCTGCCCCTGCCACATCCCACGCTCGTAGGTTGTTGGAGGACATTTGTACACGCATGCCATCGACATACATCTGACTGCTGGCGACCTGCCCACGAATGATGAAATCGTCCCAGCCCCGTCTGCCCTGCACGCCTGACGACACGCCTGCGACATTTTCCAAAAGCTCGGCAACGGTGGACGCTTGTTTTTGCTCAACCTGCTGTGGGGTCAATACGCTCAATGATTGGGCAGTCTCATAAAGAGGTGTGTCATCTTTTAGGGAATTGGGCTTGATGGCGACATATTTGCCTGCTTCTTTGGAGACGGTAACATTCATCGTCTCTAATTCAACATGGGGTTCCATGTGGAACATTGGCTCATCTTGAGCGTGAGCGAATGTTGATAAAACGCCCACCGTCAGGGCAGAAAGGGTAAATTTTGACATAAGTTTGCTCGGTATTAAAATTCATAACTCGTTGATTATCCTGCAAAAAACCGCTCACCCCAATGATAAGGCGAACGGCTTGGCTATAAATTGGCTCTATAATCAACGACTGCGTATTATATCACCGCACATTTGCGTAATACTATTTCAATTTGATAGAGGTTCTCCTTTTCATTGATGTAGATTTGTGAATCATTCATCACAAGTCATCAATCACACCGACAAAATCGCCACTTCTTTGACATAACTTTCCAAATCCGTCACGCTTTCTGTCAAAAGTTCGTCATCATTTAAATGCTTGGCGTACTCAACCCACAATAATAATTGATAAATGCTGTTAAATTCGCTGGCGTTAAATTGCTTAACAAATTGCTTGATCGTGCTTTCGTCGCTTAATTTTAGGCGAGCAAACCAAGTCTCAATCTTTGCCATCTGCTCTTTGGTAAATTTAATCTCAAACAACGCCTGTGTTAGGCTGTGGCGGTCTTCTTCAATGATGAGCTTGCCCACGCGCTTGATTTGGCGGTTTTTGGCGGCGGCACTGCTGATGTCGGACAAGTGCTTTAATTCGTCCAAAAAATACTCGCTCACGGGCAAATTGGCAAGCTGTTTTTTGGACAAATTGGCAAGCGGTGTTGCCAATGCCTGCAAGCGTTCGTGGGATTTTTTAATTTCGGTGCGAGACACTCTCATGTCTTGTTTTGACCAATCAATATTCATACATTCACTCTTTAAAAAAATTATAAAATCAGTAAAAACTCATTAAAAATCAATCAGATGGCTAAATCAAACTCACCAATGGCGTTTCTCACGGTGCTTGGTGCGAACCAAAAACTGCGGCGGCAAACCTGCCTCCAAAGCCCGCCCCACTTTCTCGCTCACATACACCGAACGGTGCTTGCCGCCCGTACAGCCGATGGCGACCGTCATGCTGTGGCGGTTGTTATTGACAAAGTGTGGCAGCCATTTTAATAGATGGGCGATGATGTCGTCTGCCATCTCATCCACTTCGGGAAATCCTGCAAAAAACGCCTTGACTGGCTCATCCTGCCCTGTCAAAGCTCGCAATTGTTCATGCCAATGTGGATTGGGCAAAATACGCATGTCAAACACCAAATCCGAATCCAGCGGTATGCCATATTTAAAGCCAAAAGACAGCAGATTGACCGTGATGTGATTTTCAAAGCCCAGATAATCACGCACTTTTTCTTTGAGCTCATGGACATTGAGCAGACTGGTGTCAATCTTAATATCGGCAAGGCTTGCAATCGGTTCAAGCAGAGCAATCTCGCTGTGAATGGCGTTGGGCAAATTACCCTTGGTCGCAAGCAGTGGATGCACACGGCGAGTTGAACCAAAACGAGCCACCAGCACTCGCTCTTCGGCGATGGCGTACAGCACCGTTACCGCTCGCTCGCCATACTCGTCTTTGAGGCGCTGGTGCAAACTTGGAAAACTTGCCAAATCCGCCTGTGGCAAGCGACTGTCAATTCCCAAAGCAATCTTGTGAATGCTGTCATCTACCGTCAGACGCTTGATGGCATCGACCGCCAACGACAACGGCAAATTATCAATCACATAAAACCCAAAATCTTCCAAAATATTTAACACGGAAGTTTTGCCAGAGCCTGAACGCCCAGAGACGATGATGATTTGTGGAAATAGGGTTGTCATTTTATTTTTATTCCCTATAAAGTTATCTCTAAATTATCCAATAATCTTGCCTTACCCACAAACACCGCAGTTAAAACCACTAGGTTTTTGTCATCAGGCGTTGGGGCTTGTAGCCTATCATTATACAGCTCTAAATAATCTACTGTTAAACCCAGATTGGTTAAGTCATTATGATATTTTTGCATAATGTTGGCATAATTTTCAAAATCAGCAGTTAAAATATCGGCTTTGATTTTTTGTAAAGTTTGGTTAATAACAGGAGCGATGGCTCTTTTGTCAGGCGTTAAATAGCCATTTCTTGATGACAAGGCAAGCCCATCATCGGCTCGGACAATCTCCGCCCCGATAATCTTAATACCAAAATTTAATTCATCATTTAACTGGCGGATAATGGCTAATTGCTGATAATCTTTTTTACCAAAAATAGCAACATCGGGGCGGACAATATTAAACAATTTACCCACCACCAATCCCACGCCGTCAAAATGCGTGGGGCGAGATTTTCCGCATAAAATTTGAGCCATTCCACCACTTAATACCTGCACATTGGGCGGATAAGTCGGATACATTTCATTGACGCTCGGGGCGAACACAATATCGGCACCCGCAGTTTTTAATTGTGCCAAATCATCGTCCAGCGTGCGTGGATAACTGTCAAAATCTTCGCCCACGCCAAATTGAGTAGGATTGACAAAAATACTCACCACCACAATATCGGCGTGCTGTCTGGCGATATTAACAAGGCTAATATGCCCCTTGTGTAAATTACCCATTGTGGGGACTAAACCAACTTTGAGGGCGATTTTTTCATCACGATGTGAGTTTAATTCGGATTGGAGTTCGGCTATGGTGTTAAAAATTTTCATTATTTTTCTCGTTGTAAGTCATAAATAGCTATTTAAAAACTATGCTCCACACTTGGAAAACTTTTATTTTTTACCGCATTGTGATAATTAACAAATGCCCCCAAAATATCGCCTGTTTCATTACCACTGTCTTTTAAAAAGTCTTTGACAAATTTGGCTACCTTTTTGGTATAAACGCCCAGCATATCGTGCATTACCAAGACTTGTCCGTCCGTATCCACGCCCGCCCCAATGCCAATCACAGGCACGGCAAATTTTTCGGTTACTTTTTTGGCAAGCTCGGCAGGCACGCATTCAAGTAGGATAATGCTCGCCCCTGCATTTACCAAAGTTTCGCAATCGTTTAATAATTGCTCGGCTTGGGCATCGGTTTTGCCTTGCACTTTATATCCGCCAAACACATTCACCGATTGCGGGGTTAAGCCCAAATGCACGCAAGTTGGCACACCATTTTTGGCAAGTGTGCTGACAATCTCAGCAAGTTCGCCACCGCCCTCAATTTTCACCACATTCGCCCCTGCCTGCATTACCGCACGGGCGTTAGCAACCGCATCCGCCAAAGTCGCATAACTCATAAACGGCAAATCGGTCATAATTAGGGCGTGGCTATTGGCACGCACGACATTTTGGGTGTGATAGACCATATCGGCAACACTAACAGGCAAAGTAGAAGTCTGCCCCTGCACCACCATTCCAAGACTGTCGCCAATTAAAATGACATCAATCTCGGCAATTGCCATCAAATGGGCAAAACTTGAATCATAACAAGTCAAACAACTAAACTTTTCGCCAGTTTTTTTATATTTGACAAGGGTGGATAGGGTGATGGGATTGTTGGATTTTTCGGATAGGTAGGTCATTAAACTTTTGTCCAAAAACTACATTGTTTTTTTAATTGCAAAGGCGCATATCACGCACCACTCAACAATTTCAATTCAAAACAACACATAATACACCTTGCTTAAAAATAACTGTTAGCCAAATAACTAAATTAGACTTATAAAAGCTCAAGCCCACCCCAATCACTCGCCGCTACCAGTTCTTTTAACGGCTGCCCATTGACGGCTAGGTCATGATCAAGCTCCAACATTGGAATGACGACAAAGTTTCGCAAGGTTAATTCTTTATGCGGGACGGTTAAACGCTCATTTTCAATGTTTTTATCGCCATACAATAGCACATCGACATCAAGACAGCGCTCGCCCCAATGGCGCAGGCGCACTCGCCCTGCATGATTTTCCAGACTTTGGCAAAAATCCAACAATTCAATGGGCGCCAAATCAGTATCGGCTTTTAGCACGGCATTGATGAAGTCTGGCTGATCCGTTACGCCATAAGCCTTTGATGAATAAAAAGAGGACACCGCCACATTCTTAAAATGGGCGCTTTCTTGAAATGCACTCACCGCATTTTGCAAGTGCGCCTTGGGCGTACCATGTTCATTGGCGATGTTGCCGCCCAAGCCGATATAGACCGTCTTCATCTTAGTCCCCTGCTCTTGGCTTGGCGTTGGATTTTTTGCGCCGTCTTGGTTTGGCAGGTGCGCTGCTCTTTTCTTGGCTTGGCGTGGCTGTGTCTTTGACCGCTTTGGTCTTACGGGGCTTGGTGGGCTTTGGCTTGGTGGGCGCATCTGTCACCCCATCATTCTCCGTCAAGCCCTGCTCACGCTCTTTGATGGAGAGCGTCGATGAAGGGCGGCGCTTACGGTAGCGAGACGCTGGAATGTACGGCTCATCATTACCAAGCAGCTTTAAAAAGTCCTCATCGGTGTAATCCACCTGCGCAAAGGTCGGTACGCTCACCGCTCGGGTGCGAGGCACAGGCTTTGATGATTCTTTGGGTGCATGATCGCTTGTCGCTAAAAATTCATCCGCACCTTCAACCACAAACAAAGGCTTAGGCGATGAGCGCACAGGCTCATCATCACGGCTGGACAGCTGTTTTAGCTGCATCAGCTCATCGCTTGCTCTGCTACGGCGACGGCGAGAGGCAAGCCCTGTGGCACTGCCGCCATTGGCAAAACGCTCCACCATCTGCGCCCGAGTGCCTGCGTCTGCATCTTGATACGCCTGCCACCACGCCCCCATGCCATGGGTCGGCTCGGACAGGGCAGAATCATCATGCTGCTCTCGCATGATGAGAAAGTCAAATGCCGCACGGAATCTGGCGTGGCGTTCTAGGTTGGCGATGTCACGCACGCGTGGGCTGGAAAGCTTTGGCTGCATGAGCCAAATACTTGTGATGAACTCTTCGGCAAATTTCGGAATGGCGGTCTTGACACGCTGCATGTCGATGGCTTTGGCAGCGGCTTTGATTTGCGCTTCGTGGAATGGTAAGCCTTTTTTCTTAAATTTGGCAAGCTGATGCAGATAATTTTCCCACAAAAGTGCCGCATAGAAAAACGCAGGATTCACACCTTTATCCAAGCTCACTCGGTGGTCGGTGTTCTTGGCGATGGCGTTCATGAGTGCGGACGGTTCATTGGGCGCATATGCCATCAGATGATCCATCGCCCCATATTTAAACAAAATCGGCAGCAGTGGCGTCAGATAACCACCAGAGAACATTTTTTGGGTTTCGTCATACAGGCGGTGCGCAGAGACCTGTTCAAGCAGCGCCCAGTTGTCCGCATGAAACTGCTTGGCAAGCGCATCATCAAATTCAAAGCCCAATTTCGCCTTAAAGCGTAAGGCACGGAGCAGGCGAACAGGGTCTTCCTCCACACGCACTTTGGCATCGCCTAGGAGTCTGAGCGTGCGATTTTGAATGTCGTCAATCGCCCCACAAAAGTCGAGCACCTCACCTGCAATCGGCTGATAATACAAGGCATTGATGGAAAAATCTCGGCGTGCAAAGTCCTGATTGATGTCGCCCCAGACATTATCACGAGTAATCATGCCCTCATCGGTGGTGTGCGTGTCGTCCTTGGGCGGCGCTCGAAAAGTCGCCACTTCAATCAACTCACGCCCAGAATAGACATGCGCCAGCTGAAAACGCTTGCCAATGATGCGGCAGCGCCCCCCAAAAATCGCCTTAATCTCGTGCGGGCGTGCGCTCGTCACCGCATCAAAATCCTTCGGTGCAAGCCCAAGCAGCCCATCACGCACACCGCCCCCCACGATGTACGCCTCAAAGCCTGCCCGTGACAGCGTGCCGACCACCTCGATGATGCTGTGCGGCAAGTCTGCTCGGCTAAGCCCAAGCGCCTGATCTTGATACACGACAAGCGATTGATTTTTCTTAGATTTTTTTGATCTGTTTGGTTTGTTTGATTTACCAGAGTTCGCAGGCCTATTCGCCATGGCGAAATTCTCCTTGACAGCGATATTAAAATAAAAAGGTTAAATGCTCTATTTTAACCGTTCTTGGCAAAAAAAGCGAACATAACCGCTGTTTTTTACGATTTTTTCAATCCGCCACGCTCAATCGGTGGCGGTTTTTGTTCAAGGTCACCTCGCCTATGCCTTTGACTTGCAACAATTCATCAACACTGGCAAATCGTCCTACCTGCGTGCGATGGCGGACGATACGCTCAGCGGTATTCACACCCACGCCCGACAGACTGGCAAAGTCGCTGGCGGTGGCGGTGTTGATGTTGAGTTTTAGGGCGTGTTTTTTCGCAAGCGTTTGAGCATGGCTCATCGCCCGATAAGCACTCACCGCATCCATGTAGCACTGCTTGGGCGGATCTGCCATCGCCACATTTGACAGAACGCCAAGCCCCAAAACACCTGCCAATACGCCTAATCGGTACAGCTTATTTGCCCAGCTCATCTTTTGCCTGATTCCAGTATTCATCCATCTCTTCTAAGCTACTGTCTGCAAAACTTTTGCCGTCTTTGATGAGCGACTCCTCCACAAAGGCAAAACGGCGTTTGAATTTGGCGTTCGTCCCTTGTAGCACCATCTCGCCATCAAGACCCAAATGCCGTGCCAAATTCGCCAGCACAAACAGCACATCGCCAAGCTCGCCTGCGATTTTGCTTTTTTGGTCATCGCTCAAAGCATCTGTGCGATAGGCAAAGTCATCGCTTGGCAATTCTGCCTTTAATTCGCCCAACTCTTCGGTCAATTTGTCCAAAACACCGCCTAGATTTTGCCAATCAAATCCCACTTTGGCGGCGGCAGATTGCAGATTTTGGGCGGTGTCAAGTGCCGTGCCTGCCTTGACATCGGATAATAAGCGTCTGGGTTTGCCTTGATTTTCAAGGGCTTTGATTTCTTGCCAACGCTGTTTCACCGCCTCGTCCGTGGTGAGCGTTTCTTTTTCAAAAACATGGGGGTGACGGCGAATGAGCTTTTCCATCAGATGATGAATCACCTCACCCATGTCAAATTCACCCTGCTCATCGTACAGCACGGCATGAAAGACCACTTGCAACAGCACATCGCCAAGCTCGCCCTTAATCTCGGTCAAGTCGCCCTCATGAGTCGCCTCAATAAGCTCATGACTTTCTTCAAGCAAATAAGGGAGCAGGCTTAGGTTGGTTTGCTTTTTATCCCACGGACACTCGGTGCGAAGCGTACGCATGAGCGTCATCAAATCATCAAAATTACGGCTGGGGGTCATGATTTTTTCCAAAAAAATAAACCCCATTATACAGGATAACGGGGTTTGTGTTGCTAAAATTTAGCACTGACGGCACGCCTTACTGAGCCAAATCCGCAAACAGTGCCGTTGAAAGATACCGCTCGCCTGATGATGGAATGATGACGACAATGTTTTTGCCAGCATTTTCTGGGCGGTTTGCCACTTGTAGGGCTGACCACACTGCCGCTCCTGCTGAAATGCCCACCAAAATCCCTTCCTCTGACGCCATCAAACGCGCAGTATCAAAGGCGTTTTCAGTGGTAACCGTGATGACCTCATCATAAATGGCAGTGTTTAGAATGCTTGGTACAAACCCAGGGGCAAGACCTTGTAATTTGTGTGGACCTTTCTCGCCACCACTAAACACAGGCGAATCAGCAGGCTCTACCGCCACGATTTTGACATTTGGGTTTTTAGCTTTTAGTACTTCGCCCACGCCAGTAATTGTACCGCCTGTGCCAATGCCTGCCACCACAATATCCACTTGACCGTCCGTATCACGCCAGATTTCCTCTGCGGTGGTTTCACGGTGGATTTTTGGGTTGGCAAGGTTGTCAAATTGGCGTGGCATAAAATAGCCATGTTGCTCGGCAAGCTCTTTTGCCTTGGCAATCGCACCGCCCATGCCCTCACTTGCTGGGGTCAGCACCAATTTTGCCCCATAAGCACGCAGCAAGGCACGGCGTTCTAGACTCATGCTCTCAGGCATGGTGATGATGAGCTGATAGCCACGAGCAGCGGCAACCATCGCAAGACCAATGCCTGTATTGCCCGAAGTTGCCTCAATCAGCGTGTCGCCCGCTTTAAGCTCGCCCGACTTTTCTGCTTCCTGAATCATAGATAAAGCAATGCGGTCTTTGACGGAGCTTGCTGGGTTGAAATATTCCAATTTGGCAAAAAGATTGGCACTGCTGGTGTTTAGGGCGTTGATTTTGACCAGTGGCGTGTTGCCAATGAGATCGGTGATGTTATTTGCAATGTTCATAAAAGCATTTCCATAAAAAAGATAGACATAGCATAACAAAGTTGAGGGCGTTTTTATAGCGATTTCTTATTCGTTTTTGGCATAAAGATGCTAGGATGCGTTATTACACCTACCAAATGTTAAGATTATTGCCAAATGATGTGATGTCGTAGGTTGGGTTGAGTGCAACGAAACCAAACAAAATCAATAAGTTACACTAAAAATGTTGGGTTACGCTCAGCCCCCAACCTACAAAAGTTGTATTACTTTATCAGTTCAGCAGGTATAAGCTGGTAAGCGCCATTTGACAAAAAACAACGACACGAAATGTTCGCAATTTTGGCAATTTTGTATTAAGATAGTCTTTTATGTATTTTTATTAATTAAAAACTATTAGTTATGATTTGAATGACCAGATTTGATGATTAAAATCACCAACGCAACAGTAAATCGAGAACGCCATGAGCCAGATTGCCAATGTAGCCAACACGCCAAACCCTGATGACGAACGCCGTGCCAAAAAAGCCGCCCTAAGCAGTTTTGTGGGGGCGGTCGTGGACTGGTATGATTTTTTATTGTATGGACTGGTGGCGGCACTGGTGTTTAAAAGCCAATTTTTCCCCAATGTCTCGCCACAAATGGGCACGCTTGCCGCCTTTGCCACTTTTGGGGTGGGGTTTTTGTTTCGTCCGCTTGGGGGCTTGGTATTTGGGCATTTTGGCGACAAACTTGGACGCAAAAAAATGCTGTTTTTGACCGTCTTTTTGATGGGTGGTGCGACTGTTTTGATTGGACTTTTGCCAAACTTTGAACAAATCGGCTGGCTTGCCCCTGTCTTGTTGGTGATTTTGCGAGCCATACAAGGCTTTGCGGTCGGTGGCGAATGGGGCGGTGCGACTTTGATGGCGGTAGAAAACGCCCCCAAACACAAAAAAGCCTTTTATAGCAGTGGCGTGCAAGTCGGCTATGGCGTGGGTCTGATGTTGGCGGCAGGGTCGGTGTCGCTGGTAACGCTTATTTTTGGCAAAGACGCATTCACCGAATGGGCATGGCGAATCCCTTTCATCGCAAGCGTCCTGCTGGTGGGCTTGGCAATGTACATTCGCAAAGACCAAGATGAGTCGGTGGAATTTACCGAGAAAGTACAAAAACAAGCCAAAGCCCTAAAAATACCACCCATCATTCATGCCGTCAAAGAAAACCCCAAAGGCTTTTTTTATATCATCGCCCTACGACTTGCCGAACTTTTGACCATGTATTTGGTAACGACTTTTGCACTCAACTATTCTACCGAACATTTGGGCATGGATTCGCAAATCTTTTTAAACATCGCTTTGATGGTTGGGGCGATTAGCTGTATCTCCATTCCGTTTTTTGCGTACATGGCGGATAAATTTGGACGCAAAAGAATGTGCGTCATCGGCGGTATCATCGGTGCGGTGTGTGCGTTTCCATTTTTTATTGCCCTAGAAAACGGCTCGCTGTTTTGGATTGTTGTGTTTTCCATTTTACTTGCCAATTTGGCTCACGACATGGTAGTGAGCGTTCATCAGCCGATATTCACCGAGCTGTTCGGTGCGGAGCATCGCTACAGTGGGGCAGGCGTGGGATATCAGCTGGCGAGCATTGTCGGCGGGGGTTTTACACCATTCATCGCAGCATTTTTGACCACTTTAAATGGCGGTTCTTGGACTTATGTGGCGATTTATCTGACGGTGGGTTGTATTTTGACGGCAGTGGTGGCAAGTGTGATGAAAGGCGGTCAAAATTCACATTAAGTTTTGTAAAATTGGCGGTAAAAGCGGTCTGATTTGCCCAAAACTGTGTTAAAATTTCCCATCATTTTACAAAAAACAGGACATTCGATGAGCGAATTTTCCCCCATCACCATCAGTTGTTTTAAGGCGTACGATGTGCGTGGCGAGCTTGGTGTCAATCTGGACGAGCAAATCGCTTACCGCATTGGGCGTGGCTTTGCCGAATATCTAAACCCAAACAAGGATGCAGGCAAAGCCATCGTCATCGGCTCAGACATTCGCCCCAGTAGCGAAAGTCTAAAAAAATCCGCCATTGACGGAATTTTGGACGCAGGCGTTGATGTCATTGATTTGGGCATGAGCGGCACCGAAGAAGTGTATTTTGCCACAAGCCACTATGGGGCAATCGGTGGCATTGAAGTAACTGCCAGCCACAACCCTATCAACTACAACGGTCTAAAGATGGTGCGTGAAAATTCTCGCCCCATCAGTGCCGATACAGGGCTTGGCGAGATTCGCACCATTGCCGAACAGGGCAATTTTGGCGCGCCAAACGCTCGTGGCAATTACCAATTAAACAGCGATAAAACCGCCTACATTGACAAGCTGATGAGCTTTACCGACACCGCCAAATTTAGCCCCAAAAAAATCGTGGTAAATTCAGGTAACGGTTCGGCAGGCCCTGTGGTTGATGAATTAGAACCACGCTTGGGCGGTGGCATTGAACTCATCAAAGTTCATCACACCCCAGACGGAACATTTCCAAACGGCATTCCCAACCCCATGATCATCGCCAACCAAAAAGCCACTTCGGACGCGGTCATCGCACACAAAGCGGATTTTGGCGTGGCGTTCGATGGCGACTTTGACCGCTGTTTTTTGTTTGATGAAAAAGGCAATTTCATTGAAGGCAGTTATGTGGTCGGTATGCTTGCCGAAGCCTTTTTAAATAAGCACCAAGGCGAATCCATCGTCTATGACCCACGAGTGGTTTATAACACCGAAAATGTCATCGCCCAAAATGGTGGTGTCGCCCAAATCAGCAAATCAGGGCATTCGTTCATCAAGCAAGTCATGCGTGAAACTGGGGCGATTTATGGCGGAGAAATGTCGGCTCATCACTATTTTCGTGATTTTGCCTACTGCGACAGTGGCATGATTCCGTGGCTACTTGTGATTGAGCTTTTGTCGGTAACGGGCAAAACCCTATCCGAACTGGTTGATGGCTACATCAGTGATTTTCCAAGTTCAGGTGAGCTAAATTTTCGCTTGGGCGACTTGACGGCAAGCGAGATTGTCGCCAAACTCGAACAGCGATACAGCGACCTCAACCCAACCAAAAACACGCTTGATGGACTCAGTCTTGATTTTGATGCATGGCGGTTTAATCTGCGTTCAAGCAACACCGAGCCACTCATTCGCCTAAACATTGAAACTCGTGGCGATAAGGCATTGTTACAAGCCAAAACCGATGAAATCTTGGCAATCTTGCGTGAGTGTGGGGCAGTGAGTGCCGATCACTAAACAGCAAAGCCACTCAAAAACAGGGGTGAAAAATCTTTCGCCTCTGTTTTTTCCTATCCGTTTTATAGGGTGTGGGGCGGGCTATACCTACCATTATAAAAAGCGTAACCCCCTAAAATGACAGCTCATAGACTGGGTTAGCGATAGCGTAACCCAGCGTTATGGCGTAACTCATTGATTTTGTTGGGTTTCGTACCTCAACCCAACCTGCGAAGGCTATGCCCACCATTACAAAAAGTATAAATCCCTAAAATGGTAGGCTAAGCCCAAACCACCGAAACCCATTTTTCAACTTCTCGTTTGGCATATCCCCCCAAACGCCCTATACCGCCAAATCCCCTTTGGTTTCTAACCAAATTTTTCGGTCGCCACTGCGTTTTTTGGCAAGAAGCATATCCATGACACCCGTGGGTTGGCGGTTACTGGGTTTTTAGTTTGTCTCCCACCAGACCTTTGACAGTATTTAAAATGTCGGCAGGCAACACCACAGTCTTGGCGTTATTTGACTGCGCCATGTCGTTCATCGCCTTAATGTATTGTTCGCCAAGCAAATAAACCACAGGCATCTCTTTGCCATCCATCGCTGATGAAATCAAGCGAATAGACTCCTCAGAGCCTTTTGCCAAGACGACTTGCGCCTCAGCATCACGGCGAGACGCCTCCAAACGACCATCAGCCTCTAAGATGGCGGCTTGTTTTTGACCATCGGCACGAGTAACCATCGCACGACGCTGACGCTCCGCAGCAGCCTGCTCCTCCATCGCCAGTTGCATGGTCGGCGATGGCTTGATGTCTTGAATTTCTACAGTTTTTAGGGTGATGCCCCAGTCTGAGATATCGTCAGAAATGGCGTGTTTTAACTGTGCCTTAATCTGATCACGACTAGACAGCGCCGCATCCAGATCCATCTCACCGATGATGGAACGCAGCGAAGTCTGTACCAAGTTACGGATGCCGTGCTCATAGTCCTCAATGCCATAGACGGCGTGGGCAGGCTGTACGATATTGATGTACGCCACCGCATTGGCGATGATCACGACATTATCACGAGTGATGACCTCTTGACTGGGGATGTCAAGTACGATGTCCTTGGTGGTCACTTTATAAGCGACTGTATCAACATAGGGGATGATGAAATTAAGCCCCGGCTCAAGCGTCTGATGATACTTACCCAAGCGCTGAACAATCCATTTTTCGCCCTGAGAGACCATGCGAACGCCCTTTAATACGGTCAGCACCACAAAGGCAATCAATATCAGCCCCAGCACTCCCCCATTCAATAAATCAAACGGCATGTCATACTCCTTTTTTTATGTGTTCTTGATATCAATGGCATGACTTTCAACAAACATCTCATTGCCCATGATGCGGCGCACCACCGCACGCTCGCCCACAGCAAGCGGTGCGTCATCATGGGTGCGACAAACCCACTCACTTGCGCCCAACATCGGCACATTAAAGCGGATTTTGCCACGCTTGCCATCGGTGCGCTCAATAATCATGCCCACCTCGCCAATCACCGTCGCACCACCCAAGCCCGCCTTGGTGCGAGTTTTGATTTTGGGTTGAATGAATCGAAACCACAACACGCACAGCAACACCGACAACAACAGCCAGCTAATGACAAGCGCAATCAAACTCATCGGTACAAGCCAAGCCATCAACGCCACCATCAACGCCGCCGCACCAAACCAAAGTAAGAAAAATGACGGCACAAACATCTCAAGCGTCATCAGTACCACGCCCAGCATCATCCAGTGCCAAGGTTGAATTGGCATCATTCCACCCCCTCATTGTCATCAAATTTTGATTGTAGCGGATTTTGTATTTAGTGCTGTATGAATATTGTAAATCACACTCATACCACCAAATCCGCCAAATCCCCTTTGGTTTCTAGCCAAATTTTGCGGTCGCCACTTCGTTTTTTGGCAAGAAGCATATCCATCACACTGCTGGTACTCACAAAATCATCAATGTCAAGCTGTACCAAACGGCGAGTATCAGGATTCATGGTCGTCTCACGCAGATGGTCAGGATTCATCTCACCCAAGCCCTTAAAGCGAGTGATTTGCGGCTTGCCTTTGGTTTTGGTCTTTTTCAAAATGCCTTGCAATTCCTCATCATCAAGGGCATAATGCACTTCTTTGCCAATATCAACACGATACAATGGCGGCATTGCCACGAACAAATGCCCCGCCTCCACCAACGCACGAAAATGCTTAACAAACAACGCACAAATCAAAGTTGCAATGTGCAAACCGTCCGAGTCTGCGTCCGCCAAGATACAAATCTTATCATAGCGAAGTTCGGACAAATCATCGCTGGCAGGATCCACCCCGATGGCAATGGCGATGTCGTGAATCTCTTGGCTGGCAAGCACCGTATCGTGCGAGACTTCCCATGTGTTTAAAATCTTACCACGAAGCGGCAAAATCGCCTGAAAATGCCTATCTCGTGCTTGCTTGGCAGAACCGCCCGCACTGTCGCCTTCCACCAAAAACAGCTCCGCCCCATCTTTAAAATCGCCCTTACAATCCGCCAATTTACCTGGTAGGGCTGGACCCTGCACGATTTTTTTGCGAGCGACTTTTTGAGCAGATTTTAGGCGTTTGCCAGCTTTGGTGATGGCAAGTTCGGCGATGGCTTTGGCGGTGTCTGGATTGGCATTAAGCCACAAGCTAAACGCATCTTTGGCAAGGGTTTGCACGAGTGGGGCAGCTTCTCGGCTTGATAGGCGTTCTTTGGTTTGACCGCTAAACTGTGGCTCGGCAAATTTGAGCGACAAAATAAAATTCACCCCGTCCCACACGTCATCGGCAGTTAGGCGGACATTTCTGGGGAGCAGACTATGAATTTCACAAAACTCACGCAGTGCGTCCGTAATGCCTGTGCGTAGCCCATTGACGTGCGTACCGCCTTGTGCGGTGGGGATTAGGTTTACATAGCTTTCCGTGATGGGCGTGCCTGATTCAGGTAGCCACGCTATGGCAAAAGTCGCCCCACCACGTTCGCCCCCTGTCGGCTCTTGACTAAAATAAAATGGCACCTCAGGGATAATGGCAAGCTCGCCAAGCTGTTCGGTGAGATACTGCACCACGCCGTCTGTGTATTGCCAGCTTTCGCTGTCGGACGGTTCGGGCTCACTCACAAAGTCAATTTTTAGCCCTGCCGATAGCACGGCTTTGGCTTTTAGGTTGTGTTCTAGGGCTTTGATGGCAAATTTGGGGTTGTCAAAATATTTTTCGTCCACCCAAAATCGCACCTGCGTGCCTCGTTTTTTCTTATTTGGCGCAGGCTTGCTATTCAATGCACTCACAGGCGTGCCATATTCAAACGCCATGTCATATTCCACCCCATCACGCCAAACGATGACCTCCACACGCTTGGATAAGGCATTGACCACGCTGATGCCCACGCCATGCAGACCGCCACTAATGGCATAATTGTCCGTGCTAAATTTGCCCCCTGCGTGCAGGCGTGTCAAGATGAGCTCCACGCCCGACTGATTAAATTCAGGGTGAATGTCGGTCGGCATACCTCGCCCATCATCAAGCACCGACAGCGAGCCGTCTGCGTGTAGGGTAACGGTAATGTGCTTGGCGTGTCCTGCCAGTGCTTCGTCCACCGAGTTGTCAATGACTTCTTGGGCAAGATGGTTTGGACGAGCGGTGTCGGTGTACATCCCCGGACGACGGCGGACGGGTTCTAGCCCTTCTAGGACTTCTAGGTTTTGGGTGGTGTAGTTGGTCATTGTGCTTTTATGAATGGTAAAAAGGGGTATTGTAACCGATTTTGGCAGATATTTAAATTTGATGATTAAAATTCTTACCAGTCAGCCAGCCCCAAAACTCTTCCTAAAACTTTGCGGACTGACACCAAAACGCGCCTTAAACTGCATTCGTAAATTGCTTGCCGTGCCAAAACCTGTCTTATCTGCGATGATTTCAATCGGCAAATCCGTGCTTTCCAAATAGTCTTGCACTTTTGCCAAACGCTTGGCGGTCAGCCACTGGCTCAAAGTCATATTGGTGGCGGTTTTAAAATAGCGGTTAAAACTTCTTTTGGACAAATGCACCCTGTTTGCCAAATCGTCCAATTTATGATTATCCGCCAAATTATCGCTTAAAAATTGCAATAACTCATTGATTTTTTCGTCTTTGGCGTGGCTAATCGGGCTGATGGCATTAAACTGGGCTTGACCGCCTTCTCGGTGCGGAGCGGAAACCAAATGTCTGGCAAGCTCATTGGCAACCTTCGCCCCATACAGCGTACGAATAAAATACAAGCAACAATCTAAGCCTGCAAACGCCCCTGCCGATGTCAAAATATTGCCGTCATCAATATAAAGCCGATTGCTATCTAGTTGAATATGCGGGAATTTTTCTTTAAATGCCCGCTCGCCTGCCCAATGCGTAACCACCGTTTTGCCCTGCAAAATATCAGCAAAAGCGAGCACAAAAGTGCCATAACACAGCCCAATGATTTTTTTGCCCTGTGCGTGGGCGGTTTGTAATTTTTGGCAGAGTTTGGCACTTGGTACATCGCCCACAAAGCCACTAATGACAATGATGTCCGCCGTGTCGAGTAGCGACAAATCGCCATTTACCAAAATTTTTGCCCCAAATTCGCTAAAAATCGCCTTGCCATTGTCGCTACATACCGCAAAATCAAACAGCTTTTGCCCTTGATAAGTAGCTTGAAACAGCGAAAAGGGAATGTTAAAAACAAAATCGTTACAGCCATTTTGGGCGTAAAGGGTGAGTTTGGGCGGTTGATTGGTGAAAGTCATTGTTTTTTATTTAAAATTTCAAGAATTTTTTGATGGCGAATGCCTTTATCAAAATTTTGCAATTCTGTATTGTCTTTGATAATATTGCCTTGTTTGTCAATTTTAATCCATTCGCCATTTAATTTGGCGTCCGTTGTTTCACTGTCTTTAAAATCGCTAATAAAATCATAAATCATCGGAATAACCAGTTCGCCTTTGGCATTGATTGCTCCCCATTGATTGCCAATTCTTACACTGGCAATGCCATTAAAAAACTTGGTTGTTTCATCATACTTAAATGGAATCACCAATTTTCCTGTTTTATCAATAAATCCGCTTTTATTATCCATCACAACAACCGCCAAACCTTCTCTAAAATCTGACGCATTATCATATTGAAAATCAATGGCAATTTGACCTGCTTTATCCATAAAGCCAATTTTAGAATTTTTCTTAACAACCACAAATCCTTCTTTGAATTCGCTCATCACTTCTATATTATTAGGAATTTGAATGACAATACCGCCTTGATAATTGATGAAAAAAATTTTTCCATCTTTTTCAACTTTTGCCAAACCATCGCTAAATAAATTCACATCATCATAAATCAACGCAATGACAAGATTGCCAGACAAATCCACAAATCCTGATTTTTCGCCCTTTTCAGCACGCGAAAACCCCTCATAAGGACAAGAAATATAATCAAACTTGTGTTTATTCGGTGGTCGTTTGCAAGTATCAGCGTGGCTATTTTGTGAGAACAACAAAGGCGATACCATTGCCAAAAAATAGGGGATTTTTTTAAGAGATAGAAATTTCATTTTGTTCCTTTGCGAAAAAAAATATGGATTTATTATACCATTTTCACATCAAAATAAAATTGGCAAAATCCTTGCGTTGATTGGCAATATTGCCCATTTTAGCATAACCAAAAAATCATTAAAATACGCCCATTATTTAGCCAAATTAGGAAAACCCTATGAAAACCGCCCTACTCATCATTGATGTGCAAAACGAATATTTTGCGTCCGCAGGCGGCAAATTTGACCAATTTAATGTAGACACCATCGCCCAAAACATCGCCGATTACGCCAAAACTGCCGAGCAAAACGGAGAACTTGTCATTGGTGTGCAGCATTTAATGGCAAAAGATTATCCATTGTTTGCCGAAGGGTCGCACGGTGCAAAACTGCATTCATCGGTTGCGGGCATTTTGGCGGATAAGCCTTTGGTTCAAAAGAGACACGCCGACAGTTTTTTAAACACCACGCTAAACGATATTTTGCAAAAACACAACATAGAGCAAGTGGACATTTGTGGGATTATGACCCAAAACTGCGTCACCCATACCGCACTTTCGCCCCTTGCCAAAGCGTATAAAATCCGTGTGTTATCAAGCCTTTGCACCGCACCGACTGAGCTCATTCATCAAATTGCCTTAGGTGCATTGGTGGATAGAGCGTGGATTGAAGTGGTTTAAATGGATAAAAAAGCACCGTTTAAATTTGATTTTAAACGGTGTTTTTATATTCAGGCTGCCTGAATTTTCCCCAAAACAAACTCCACAAACACCCGCACAATCGCAGACGGATAACGCTGGGACGCATAGAGCATAAACAATTCATAATTGGGCTTGGCAAGTTCTGGCAAAATCTCCACCACACGCTTATCCCGTATCCACTCATTTGCTGTACAATCAGAAATTTGCCCAATCGCCCGCCCCTCTAAAACCATATATTCCACCGCATAGGCATCATTGCTGGCAAACAAAAACGGTAAGGCGATTTTTTCTTTATTCATTTGAATGATAACTTCGTTTTCGCCATTTTTCGCCCAAGTGGCAATGGGGAAATTTTTCAGCTCTTTCAAGGTGCTTGGCGTACCAAAACGAGCCAATAACTCGGGGTGGGCAACCCATTTTGTGCCAAGCGTGGCGACTTTTTTGGCGATAAAATGCTCACCGTGAAGCTCGCCAATGCGAAATGCCACATCAATGCCATCAAGACTCAAATCCAAAATGCGTTCGGTCATCGTGGCGTGAATTTGTACATTGGGGAATTTTTGCCCAAATTCGCTTATCCACGCCAAAACAGGTTCGCATTTTGGCGGAGCGGAAATCCGCAAAATGCCTTTTAAATTTTGTTCATCATCAAACAAAACTTGCTTGGCATTCAACAAATTATCAATGGATAAATGCACTTCGTCATAAAGTTTTTGCCCTGCCATTGTCGGTTTAACGCCTGATTTTTGGCGGTCAAAAAGCTGAATTTGTAAGGATTTTTCCAGCTCGGCAATTTGACGGCTGATGGTGGCAATCGGCACGCCCAATTTTTCAGCCGTTTTGGAGAGACTGCCGTGTTTGATGACGGCAACGAATAGGGATAAGGCGTTTAGGTTCATTGTGGTTTTCTCTATAAACTATAACAAAGCTGTCATTATTTTAGCAGATTTGCATTTAAATTTCCAAAAACGAAAATCAACTTCCCACAAATCGCCATTCCATTCCCAATTCTAAAATTTTATAATACACTCATTCCATTTAACAAAAGAGAAAAATTTATGAAAACCCTTTTAAAATCAACCGCCATTGCGTTGGCATTGTCTTTGTCTTTTGGTTCTGTGGCAACCGCCAAAACACCCGAACAGCCTGTAAAAGTAAGCATTACAAAATCAACCGCACAAAAAATCAAAACCCTTGACGGCTTAAATTTGCACCTACAAAAAGACATTCCAAATGCCCGCCCAAAAGCCGTTGTCGTGATTTCGCACGGTTTGGCGAGCCATTCTGGGGTGTTTGGCGATTTTACCAAAACAATGAACCAAAATGACATTGCCGTGTATCGTTTTGACCATCGTGGACATGGCAAATCGGACGGACGAGACAGCATTCATATAGGCAGCTATTTTGAAATGGTGGAAGATTTACGCCTTGTCGTGGCAAAAGCCAAGCAAGAAAACCCAAACACACCTGTTTTTGTACTCGGGCATTCTATGGGCGGACACATTTCGGCACTTTATGGCACCAAATATCCGCACGATGTGAACGGCTTTATTTTGGCGGCGGGCGTTTTGCGGTATAACACAATGAATTTTGGGCATTTGCCACGCCCCGAGCCTGCGGGCAGTTTTGTGGACGGCTCGGTGTCTTTGACCACGCTTAACATTCCGTTTGAAGGGGCTGGTTTATCGGTGGCTGGCGACCCGTTGATGTTAAGCAAATTTTCGGTATCTTTTCCCAACGGCTTTAAAGAAGGCATCAAATATTTAAAAGACAATGACGACAAATTTGTCGCCCCTGTGATGTTGATTAGTGGCAATAAAGATGTGTTTGTCGCCCCCAAAGATGCCATTGATTTTTATAATGAGACCAATTCGGTGGATAAAAGTTTGATTTTGTATCCAAACTTTGGGCATTTGTTAATGCTGGAAAATGGCGGACAAAAAATCAACGATGATGTGGCAGAGTGGATTAACGAGCGAGTGAAATAAATTGGCTAAAAGAAAACACCGTTTAATTTAAAAATTAGGCGGTGTTTTTTGATTGGAATTTTGTGAAATAAACTTTCAGGCAGCCTGAAAAATATTCCGCTATTATTTTTCTTTAATACCTTGAATAATCTGACACTTATCAACCGTTTTATTTTCACAACCCACAAATTGCATTAAAAAAGTTTTAACTTGTTGTAGTTCTGTGATTTGTTCGTCCAAATATGCCAAATGTTGCTCGGCAAGTGCATTGATTTCATTGCATTGTTTGTTAGGCGTTTGTTGTAATTGCAACAGCGTTTTGATGTTACTTAAAGAAAAACCGATATTACGGCAAGTTTTAATAAAGCGTAATTGTTCTAACTGATTTTCATCAAACACACGATAGCCATTTTGTTGATGTGTGGGGGCGATTAAGCCTTGTTTTTCATAATAACGAATGGTTTCCAAATGTACGCCTGTTTGTTCACTGGCTTGTTTTATTTTAAAAAATTTTGACATTTTGGCTTGACCCTGTAATGACTACGGAGTTTATAGTATAGCAAATTTCATCTTAAAATAGGAGCAAAAAAATGGCGTGCCAAAATGGTTGCAGTGCAAATACCCCCACTCATCAATCGTCCAAGTACAAAAAAGCCTTGTGGATTGTCTTGATATTAAATTTATCAATGTTTTTTGTGGAAATTGTGATGGGGGTTAAATCGGGTTCAACTTCGCTGTTGTCGGACAGTTTGGATTTCTTGGGCGACAGTGCCAATTATTTGATAAGTTTGATTGTTTTGCCAATGGCGTTAAGTTACCGAGCCAAAGCATCTATGGTTAAGGGGCTAACGATGGGCGGTTTTGGTTTATTTATTTTAATGACGACCATTTATCGTGTGTTTTATGGGGAAATGCCCAGTTCTTCTGAAATGAGCATTGTGGGATTTTTGGCGTTATTGGTCAATGTGTCGGCAGTGTTGATATTATTAAAATTTCGTGATGGCGACAGCAATGTCCGCAGTGTGTGGGTGTGTTCCCGAAACGATGCGATTGGTAATGTGGCGGTAATTTTAGCGGGTATGGCAGTTTATTTTTTTCAATCAAAATATCCTGATTTAATTGTGGCGTTTGTTTTGGCATTTTTGGCATTACAAGCCAGTCAAGAAATCATCAAAAGGGCTTGGGCGGAATTAAAAGTCAGTTAATTTAAAACACCATTTAATTTAAAATTAAGCGGTGTTTTTGTTTTTAAAATGGGTAAAATAAACTTTTTAAGGCTGCCTGAAAAAAACCTATCCCCCAAGCCCCTGTAAAATCGGACATTCTGGCATATCATCGCCACGACAGGCATCACTCCACGCCCCAAGAACAGTTTTCATTTCTTCTAATTCCTTGATTTTATTTGATAAAAATTCAATGTGCGTATTTGCCAACGCTTTGACTTCACAGCTTTTGCGATGTGGATTGTCCTGCAGTGCCAAAAGCTCGCCAATTTGGGCAAGCGAAAAGCCCACGCCCCTTGCTTTGGCGATGAATTTTAGGCGGTCAAGCGTATCATTGCCATAAATACGATAGCCTGATGCACTGCGTGAAGTGTTTGATAACAAACCCAACTTTTCATAATCACGGATTTGCTTGATGGACAGCCCTGTGGCTTTGGACGCTTGACCGATGTTCATTGTTGCTCCTTGTTTTGGCGTTTGTAAAAAATTGTCAATCCGCAAAAATAATCCTTGACCCTAACGCAAGGTTAGGTTTTATGATACGCTCATCAAAACAAAAAAGCAATGCTTTTAATCGCTTAAAAGCACTTTGTTTTGATAATCCACTTTAACTTAACATTCGGAGAAACTGTTATGAACGCTGATTTTGTTCAAAACCAACACGCCCACTGCGGCTGCCAATCTTGCACAGGGCAAAATTGCAATCCAAAATGCAACTGCCAAAATGGCGAGCCCTGCATTTGTCAAAACTGCACTTGTGGCGATTGTGATTGCAAGTAATTGATTAACTAAAAACATTGGGCGGGCTTAGGTTTGCCCAATGTAACCCACGACGAGGCAAAACAATGAACAAATCCTTTTTTGGCAAAACCTTGGCCCTATCAGCCGTCTTGGCAAGCGTGGCAGGCGTAGGCTGGATGCTCGCCAACCCCGCCCCCGCAGAGGCCAAACCCGTACTGGAAGTGTACAAAAGCCCAAGTTGCGGCTGCTGCGGCGAATGGGTCAAGCATATGCAGGACAACGGTTTTAGCGTGAAAATCCACGACACCGGCAACAGCCAAATCCGCACACAAATGGGCATATCGCCCAAATACGGCTCCTGCCACACCGCCGTGATTGACGGCTACGCCGTCGAAGGGCACACGCCCGCATCAGAAGTCAAACGCCTGCTTGCCGAACGCCCCGACGCCGTCGGCATCGCCGTGCCCGCAATGCCCATTGGCTCGCCGGGAATGGACGGTGAAGCGTACGGCGGCCGAAAAGACCCCTACGATGTGCTGCTGCTGGGCAAAAACGGCACGCACAGCGTGTACCAAAGTTATCCTTGAACGCTCGGCAAAAAAACCAGCCTGAAAACGCTCATCGGTTTTCAGGCTGAATTTTTCTCATCAAAGCGTCAAAAACCGCTGTTTTTTACCACCGATAAGTGCTTCTTGCGGTAAAAAACAGCGGTAAAACGGCAAATTGTGTTTTTTAAGACGGCCTTCTTAAATTAAACCTGCCTGAATTAACCCTGCCTGAAAAAACCGCCAAAAAACTTTGTCAGCCCTTATCCTCACCGCTCTCCGCCAAGCCTTTTAAAATCGGGCAGTCGGGGGCGTTGTCGCCGGTGCAGGCGTCGCTCCACGCCTGCAAGGTGGCTTTCATCTGTGTCAGTTCTTCGATTTTCTGGGTCAAAAATTCAATGTGCATATTTGCCAACGCTTTGACTTCACAGCTTTTGCGGTGTGGATTGTCCTGCAGTGCCAAAAGCTCGCCAATTTGGGCAAGCGAAAAGCCCACGCCCCTTGCTTTGGCGATGAATTTTAGGCGGTCAAGCGTATCATTGCCATAAATACGATAGCCTGATGCACTGCGTGAAGTGTTTGATAACAAACCCAACTTTTCATAATCACGGATTTGCTTGATGGACAGCCCTGTGGCTTTGGACGCTTGACCGATGTTCATTGTTGCTCCTTGTTTTGGCGTTTGTAAAAAATTGTCAATCCGCAAAAATAATCCTTGACCCTAACGCAAGGTTAGGTTTTATGATACGCTCATCAAAACAAAAAAGCAATGTTTTTAGTGGCTTAAAAACGGTTTTTGTTTTGATAATCAACCTTTAATTTGGAGAATTGTTATGAACGACATCATCAAAAACCCAAACGCCCACTGCGGTTGCCAATCTTGCACAGGGCAAAATTGCAATCCAAAATGCAACTGCCAAAATGGCGAGCCGTGCATTTGTCAAAACTGCACTTGTGGCGATTGTGATTGCAAGTAATTGATTAGCTAAAAACATTGGGCGGACTTATGTTTGCCCAATGTTTGCCAAATCCCATTTTGATAAGGAAAACTGTAATGAAAATGTTTAAAAACCGTGCCGTACAATTATCTGCCCTTGCCCTTATTTTGGCGACTTTAACCGCTTGTGGTAATGCCAAAAACGATATACCAACGCATTCTAATGCAGGCGATAGCAACTACACCCAAAGCACTCACGACACCACAAACAACCACGCCAATATGAACCACTCTGCTATGGCAATGGACACTCAAAATGCTCCGCCCCATACCCAAGCCTATCTTGCAATGATGAACAAGATGGGCGATGAGATGAGCAAAGCGGGCAATCTTGCCGATGCTGATACCGCTTTTGCCAAAGGTATGATTCCGCACCATATCGGAGCAGTTGAGATGGCAAAAGTACAGCTTGAATTTGGCAAAGACGAAACAATGAGAAAACTTGCCCAAGCGATTATTGATGGGCAACAAGCCGAAATTGACTTGATGAATGGCTGGCTGAATGGCAAAGACACGACCACCCAAAACGCCAACGCCCCACACGCCAAAGCCTATGCCTTGGACAATTCACACAGCGAAATGATGACGGCAATTTATGAGACCGACCCTGATGTCGCCTTTGCCAAAGCGATGATTCCCCACCACAAGGGAGCGGTCAATATGGCAAAAGTGCAATTAGAATATGGCAAAGATAAAGCAATGCAAGATTTGGCAAAGCAAATCATCAATGCCCAAGAGCCTGAAATTAAGCTGATGGAAGATTGGCTAAAACAGTAGGGGCAATAAGGCAAAAGCATCGTTTTTAAAATAAAAGCGGTGTTTTTATTTTTAAATTTTGCAAAATATTTTCAGACGGCTTAAACCATCTATCTTTCCATTTTTAAAAATCAGCTTCCCATTTTTCGCCATTTAATCTTTAAAAACAAAATTGTATAATATCCATATTCTTCTCAAAAAATAGGTACAAACAATGAACATCGGCATTATCGGTATCGGACAAATTGGTGGAACAATCGCCCAAAAACTCGCCCAAGCGGGGCATACAGTAAAGGTCGCCAACTCAAAAGGCATTGACAGCGTGGCGGATTTTGCTAAAAGTATCGGAGCAATGCCTGCTGATTTGACGAGCGTGGGACAAGAGGCACAAGTGCTGATTTTAGCCATTCCCACGCCAGTGATTGCCGATTTGCCCCCAAGTTTGTGGGCGAGTTTGTCGCCTGATTGCGTGGTGGTGGACACCGCCAATTATTACCCTGAATTTCGTGATAAAGCCATTAGCGACATTGACAACGGAATGGCGGAGAACCTTTGGGTAAGCCGTGTGGTGGGGCGTGGCGTGGTCAAGGTGTTTAATATGCTCCTTGCCCATTCGCTTGCCAATTTGGGCAAAAACAAAGGCGAACCAAACCGCCTTGCAATGTGGGTGGCAGGCGATGACGAGAGCCAAAAACGGCTTGTGATGAGCTTGGTTGATGAATGCGGATTTGACCCGCTTGATGCGGGCGATTTGGCAAATTCGTGGCAACAACAGCCTAATTCGGCAGGGTATTGCACAGATTTTACCGCCGATGAATTACGCCAAAGCCGTGCAAATTCCGCCCAAACACCAAACAGCGTCCGCCAAAACCGAGCCTATGCGGCGGGCGAATTGCCCAAACTGACAGGGGGCGACTTTTCGCACGATAAAGTCATTGGGGCTAATCGGATTTTGAATGTGTAAAATGGTTTGAATTAAGCACCGTTTTTATGATGAAAACGGTGTTTTTTATTGGAAATAATTTTCAGGCTGGCTGAAAATCCATTTCTTAATTTTTATCTTTCCATTTTTAAAAATCAACTTCCCATTTTTAACCATTCAATTATCAATAATAAAATTCTATAATATCCCCATACTTTTTAATGGGAGAACCCAAAATGACCGACTATCTTGACAATTCAAACAAAAAAATCAAACTCGCCCTGCAACTCGTCTCTGGCTATGCGTCCGAATTTCAATCGTGGCGATTGCCCGAAAGCCACGAGAAAGCCTATACCGACATTGATTTTTATGTGGAAATGGCACAAACGGCCGAACAAGGCAAAATCCACACCCTATTTATCGCCGACACGCCGTCCTTTGGTGGGTCGGGTGGCGGTTCGGACATTGCCACTCGCTCGCCTGCTTTTGTGCTTGAACCAATGGTAATGCTCTCCGCCGTTGCCTACGCCACACAAAAAATCGGAATGGTGGCAACTTTTTCAACCACTTACAATCTGCCTTATAATTTGGCTCGTCAGCTCAAAACACTGGACACCTTATCCAAAGGGCGTTTGGGCTAGAATGCGGTTACCACAGGCACGCCTTTTACCGCTTATAATTTTGGCGACAAGCCCTTGCCCGACACCGCCACACGCTACGAAATGGCATTTGAGATGGTAGAAGCGGTGCAAACTTTGTGGGGGACTTTTGGCGAAAATGCCTACATCACCGACAAAGCCACAGGGCAATTTGCCGATATGAGCCAGATTAAACCCGCCAATTACAAAGGCAAACATTACCAAGTCAAAGGGGCGTTGCCCATTCCTGCCACACCGCAAGGACAACCGCCCATTTTTCAGGCAGGCCCAAGTCCCGAAGGCATTGAGCTGGCAGGACGCTTTGCCAGTGGCGTGTATGCCAATCCGTTTACCATTGATGAAGCCCGTGCCTATCGCAATGTGTTAAAACAAAGTGCAATGGCTCACGGTAGAAATCCAAATGAAATCAATATGTTTAGCGGATTTATGTTTACCATTGGCGACACTTATGAAGAGGCACTCGCTCGCAGAATGCAACTCATTGACTTTATGAGCGATGATGAATTTTATGGGCAAATTCGCTATTTATCGGCGATGATAGGCGTAAATTTGCACGGTTTGGATTTGAATGAACCCTTGCCAATCGCCCTACAAAATCAGGCGACACCGCACCCCAATGACCCCCGTTCGCCCCGTGCGGTGGAGCTGATTAAAAAAGGAATGTCGCCCAAAGAAGTGCTTGCGGGTGGCGTGATTAACTATCACCCTGTGGTGGTGGGGACGGCTCACGATGTCGCGGATTTTATGGAAGAATGGTTTAAGGCGGGGGCGACAGACGGCTTTTCGCTTGCCCCCGACAGCCAAATGGGCGTGCGTGAGTTTGTGGAAAAAGTCGTGCCGATTTTGCAGGAGTGGGGGATTTATCATCTTGATTATGCAGGCGATACGCTAAGGGAGCATTTGGAGGTAAGTTATCAGTATGGGTTGAGAAATTAAGAGGATATTAGGAATAGGACACCGTTTCAAAAAAAGTGGTTTTTTCCATTTTTGGAAATTAACTTTCCAAAAATCGCCATTCCATTGCCAATTCTAAAATTTTATAATACCCCCATTCCATTTATTTTAAAGAGAAAATTTGATGAACCGCATTAGCCAAATCTTAAACATAAAACACCCCATTGTCCAAGCCCCAATGTCGTGGCTGACGAATGCTCATCTTGTGGCAAGCGTTGGCAAGGCAGGCGGCTTGGGCTTTTTAGCCCCACACGCAGGGCAGACGACCAATCCGACTTCAAACGAAGAAGTTTTGGAGCGTATGCGTAACGAAATCCGCAAGGTCAAAGCCTTGACCGATAAGCCTTTTGGCGTGCCATTTATGTTGTCGTACGATTTTTCGCTGATTCCCTTAATGGTGGATTTGTTTATTGAAGAAAGCGTGCCTGTGGTGCTGGACAATGGCTGGCTTGACCCCGAGATTTACGCCAAACTTAAAAATGCTGGCATTAAAATCATCTGTCGTTTGCCCAATCCCAATTTGGCGGACGCACTCAAAGCCCAAGCGTTGGGGGCGGATATTTTGGTGCTGACGGGTTTTGATGAAGGTGGTACATTGCCAATGAAAGAAGTGGGCAGTTTTAATGTCTTGGCGGAATTTGTTGGCAAAGTGGATTTACCGATGATGCTGGCGGGCGGCATTGCCGATAAAAAATCGGTTCAGGCTGCCCGAGCTTTGGGGGCGGAAGGCGTATGGATTGGCACGGCATTTATCGCCACTGTTGAGTGCCGTAGTCATCAAAAGGTGAAAGAATGGATTGTGAGTGCAACGGCGAATGATTTGTTATTGTTCCGTACCGAGCCGTATTATTACCGTTCATTGCCAACCGAACTGGCGAAAAAATGCTTTGAAATGAGCGAAAACGGGGCAACTCGTGCCGACATCGCCGTCGTTATGAACGCTGGTACAGGAATGCGTTTGGGTATGCTGGACGGCGATTTTGACAATGGTTATGTGTCGGTGGGTAACGGCATTTCAGCGATTGATCGGATTAAAACCGTGCAAGAGTTGATTGATGAGTTAATGGGTTAAAGGACTTTTTATATCTTAATATCGGGGAGAGTAATTTTACTCCCCGATATTTTTAAATCAACAAAATGATATTTTTAAGGTTCATCTTAATTAACAAGCTCAACTCATTTTGTACTTGCCAAAATCCCATTCAAATTATTTTCCAGCCAATCCACCAAACCATAAATTTTCTCGCTCGCCTGCCGTCCATATTCGGTCAGCGTATAATCGGTGTGCGGTGGCACGGTGTTATAAGAATGACGAATCAGCATTCCGTCCGCCTCCAACTGTTTTAAAGTCTCGGACAGCATTCGCTCGCTCACGCCTTCAATTTCACGGCGAATCTCACTAAATCGCTTGGTGCCGTCAAGCAGCACAATCATTACCAAAACACCCCAACGGCTGGTCAAATGGTTTAAAATCGCACGGCTTGGGCAGTCTTTGGACAGTACCCGTCCTTTATCAAACACTATCATAAAATACTCTTTAAAAATCAATGGATTAAAATTTATTGTTATACTTACTTTTTTGTAAGTACTTCTAATTTTAAACTAAGGGCGTATAATACATCACATCAATTTAAAAATCAATGTTTAACTTTTTTGGAGTTTTTATGAAAAAATTTGCAGTTATCGGAGCCACAGGTTTGGTCGGCTCTGCGGTGGTCAAAGAATTGGTAAGTCGTGGACATAGCGTTACCGCCTTTGCTCGTAACATTGACAAAGTGGCACAAGCCGACAATGTCAAGGCGGTGGCGATTGATGTCAATGCCCCTGATTTTGCTGATAAATTGACAGGCTTTGATGCGGTGGTCAATGCCTTTAATGCCGGCTGGGAAAATCCCAATATTGTCAATGACTTAAAAACAGGACACGCCAACATTTTAACCGCCAGTAAAACCGCCAATGTGCCGTATTTACTCGTGGTCGGTGGGGCAGGCAGTTTAAATATCGCCCCAAATGTGCAACTGGTGGACACGCCTGAGTTTCCTGCCGATGTCTATCCTGCGGCAAATGTGGTGCGCGAGCTTTTGACCGAGCTTCGCACTCGCACCGATGTTAATTGGGCGTTTTTGTCGCCTGCGATGATGTTTGCGATTAATCCAGTTTCTTTTGAAAAAACAGGGACTTACCGTATCGGTGGCGATGATGTGCTGTTTAATACGGACGGCACGCCTGCCGACATTAGCGTGGCGGATTTGGCGGTGGCGATTGCCGATGATGTAGAAAAACAAGGGCATTTGTTTAAACGCTTTACCGTTGCTAGTAAGTGATTTACCCATTTAAATTAACCAAAATACCCACTTAAAAATTGTTTTGAGTGGGTATTTTTAAATAGCCTTTAAAAAGAGATGATATGAAATTTCTCTATTTATTTGATCCTTTGTGTGGTTGGTGTTATGCGTCATCAAAGGGCATTGCCAATCTTGCCAAAACACACCAAGTTGATGTGTATGCCACAGGATTATTTGCCAATACGGGCAAAATGATGGACGAGCAGTTTGCCAATTATGCGGGGGCAAATGACACTCGCATTAGCCAATTAACGGGCTTACCATTTAGTGAAAACTACCGCCAATTATTATTAAAAGGCGGAGCGTTCGATTCCTTTGCCTTGACGCAGGCGTGTTTTTTGTTAAATCAAGAAACACCAAACGAGCTGTTACCCACTTTTGCCCAATTACAAAAACTGCGTTATGTGGACGGTTTGAACACAAGTGATGTTGATGTGGTTAAAAATGGTTTAATTGCACTTGGTAAAACTCAAATTGCCAAGCGGTTGGGCGATGATGAAGTGATTTCTGGGGCAAATGCGTGGATTAGACAAGGGCGAGTTTTGGCTCATCAGTTCCAAATTAACGGCGTGCCAAGTTTAATCGCCGAAATTGATGGCAAATTTGTCAATGTGCTAAGTCAATTTTTGTATCAAGACACCCAAAATGTGGCGGAAAATATTGAACGGTTTTTGGCTTGATAACATGGAGCAAAAACAAAAACCCTACCCTACAACTCATAGCGGTAAAATCATAACATCGCCACGCTTGTAGGCTCGGTTTCAAGCATTTGAGCATTCAGCTTTTGCATGAGTGGGCTTTGATGAAATTCATGCACGGCTTGCTTGTTGGCATCGCTCAATGCCTCGAACACATGGGGCAGTCGCACGCTAATCCAAATCAAAGCAGCGAGCAGGATTTTATCACCCCAAGCGATACTGGTCGCCGACAAGGTAGGCAGATTTGGCAAAGTCGCCTGCAAAAGCTCAGTGGAGCGTGCCACAAAGGGGTGCAAGTCCTGACCTTCTGGGGCAAACCTTTGGGTAGAAAACGCACGCACGCCCTGTGCCAAAATGCCAAATGCCTTAGAAATGCGTGGCAGCTCGCTGGCGTTGTCAGCATAAAAGTGCGGAGCGATCGCCTGAATGATGAGCGGCGTCTCGGTGACGACCTCGCCTGTATCAAGGCGCAAGGCTGGCACTTGGCTGAACGAATTGACGGCGGTCAGCTCGGCAGGATTATCCCAAGGGGTGACAAATTTAAGCGCCAGATCGACTTGCTCAGCCTTAGCAATCATCAATAAAATACGGGTGTAAGGCGAAGTGGTGCTGATGTATAAAGTGTGCATAAATTCTCCAAAAGTTAATTAGCAAAAGACAGCGCCCACGCCAGAACTTGCCCCACTTGGCTTTCATAGTCGCTCATGCGGTGGTCGCCCCCTGCTTGGGCAAGCACATCTGCCCCTGCGTTTTCATAAAAGGCTTGGGTGGCATGGGCGTCTAGTAGCTCATCACCCATTTTAAGTAGGACTTTGATTTTGCTGGGGTTTTTTATAGTCAAACGATGAGAGTCAAACCACGCCAAATCGCCAAATTTAATATCCCATCCGCCTTCGGTGCGATAAATCACACGCTCATCGCTCAAATTTTGCCCATCAAAATTATCCTGCAAAAAGCGTCTGAACGACAGATCAGGGCGAATGCTTGGGTTTAAAAGTACACAAGGCGCACCTGTCATGTCAGAAAGCAAAGTGGCAAAATACCCACCCAATGATGAGCCAACCAACACAGAGTTTGGATTGTCATCAATCAGCGCCAAGATTTTGGCGACCACTTCATCAGGCGGGCAGTTCAAATCAGGGCGAATGGTCTCGACCCCAAGCGTCTGAGCGTGGCGGGCGGTGATGATGGCTTTGTTGGCATTTGGATCAGCGTCCAAGCCATGCAAATAAATGATGGTCGGCATGAGTTTTCCTTGTTTTGGTAAATGGTACAGACAAAGCATTGCCAAATGTGCAAAAAGTGGTTATAGTAGCTTTCATTTGTCCTTTATCATGTCGCAATTTGAACTGTTTGTCATCGACAGCCCCTGCATCGGCGTCTGCACGCTGAACAAAAAGGGCTACTGCATCGGCTGTCTGCGAAGTCGCAGCGAACGGCAGACTTGGCACACGCTCAGCGACGATGAAAAACACAAAATTCTCACACTCATCGCCAAGCGAGCACGCCGCATACAAGACGCACGCCGCCAAAAACGCCAAGGTGAGCTCGATTTATTTGGCGAAAGCATACAGCTTGACTTGACCGACAGCTTGGGCGGATTGGACAGGTAAGCCAAAGCTTGCAAGAGAACGCAAAGCTTTTTTAAGACTCAGTCCCGAGTCTTGACATCAATGAGCTCAATTTCAAATCTCAAATCACTATTAGGCGGTATCAGCCCCACCGCTCGCTCGCCATACGCCAAAAACGCAGGGACGCTAAGCTGTCTTTTGCCACCCACTTTCATCGGGGGAAAGTCAGGCAAATCGAGGGTTAGACCCCACTTGGCAAGCAGTTTTTCGCCAACATCAGACCCAAGCACACCCAAATCCCAACCCTTGATCACACGCCCTGTGCCAATGACGCATTCAAACGGCACGCCCTTTTGCACCGAGCTGTCAAACACCGTACCGTCCGCCAAATAGCCTGTGTAATGAGCCGTGATGAGCGCCCCACGCTCGGCAGCTTTGCCTGTACCAATGATGGTATCTGTGATGTTAAAATCAGTCATGATAATTCCTTAATAAGCTCAAAGCGTGGCAAAGTTTTGCCATCAACTGCCACCGTTTCACAAAACATCGCAAGCGGTCGCACCCACACCCCATAATCGCCGTACAAAGCACGATACACCACAAGCCATTCCTTCGTTTCAGAATGGCAAGCGGTGTGCAATACTTGATAAAGATTGCCTTTATAATGGCGATAAATGCCTGATTTTACAAGATTTTTTGTCATCACATCATTCATCGCACACTCGCACCTTGGTGACCAGCTCAGCTTGCTCAATGTGGGTCAATAGATACACTTCGCAATTTTTTGGGCGAATGGCAAGCTCGTACTCTCGAAACGCATTCATATCCATCACACGCTCGCCATCTGCGTGCAAAATCTGCCAGATGAGCATACCAATCCACATACCATGAGTAAATACAATGTAATTACCATCTGGCAAATCACGAAATGCCTGCCGCACCTGTTGCACACGGTTCACAAAATTTGCAAAACTGTCTGTCGCTGTGCCGTCTTTATAATTCACATCACCAATACGCCAAAACTCATCAGCAAGCTCAATCAACTCGTCAAATTGCAACTGCTTAATGCGTTCAAAATCCAAATAATCAAATTCGTGCAACGCTTCAATCACGCCTGCCGTCTGCTGTGTCGCCGCCAAATACGGCTCCGCAGTCTGAGCGGTACGCAGATAATGCGAACGAAACACGCCATCTATCGGCTCTGTGATGTTGGCAAGTAGCCAATCGCAAAGCTCATTTGCCTGTGCCACGCCTGCATCGGTCAGACGAATCGCAGGGTTTGGGCGAATGGATAGGCGAGCGTTGGACTCGCTTTGAGCATGACGGATTAGGTAGATTTTTTTCATTTATTGATATTCTTTGGCAAAAGGGTTAAAAGTTACGGTCTGCTTATAATTCACAAAGCGCATATGATCAAAATCATCGGGCTTATCGCCTGTAAAATGCAGCTCAATTGGATAATATTTCGCCCCATTGTTCTTCACTTTAAAATCACTTTCATAACCATAAGCAAGTGGACTGTCTTCGCCATACATAGCCTCTGTGTCAGCACCAGCATCGCCCACAAAATAATTGTTGGTGGATGATGATTCATCAAAATGCCATCGCCAGCCCATCTTTACAAGCATCAAACGAGAATACTTAAAATTATACAAGACGGGCTAAACCCACCATTTTTAAGTTTAACTCATTGAATTTGTTGGATTTTCACTTTGCCAAGCCTACAACACCTATTTTTGCAACGCCTCCACCAATCTGGTGTGAATACTCTCAAAACCGCCATTAGACATGATGATGATGGCGTCATCGGCTTGGGCGTTTGCCACCAGATGAGCGATGATGGCGTCTGTGCTGTCCAGCACCAGCTGATTGTCCGCATTGCCGATGGCGTCCTTCAAGCCCCACGCAAGATTGGCAGGCTCGTACCACAGTACCGCATCAGCAAGGGCGGCAGATGGTGCTAGGCTGTCTTTGTGGCTACCAAGTTTCATCGTGTTTGAGCGTGGCTCGATGACCGCCCAGATTTTGCGACCTTTTAGGCGTTTTTTTGCACCGTCTAGCGTGGTGGTGATGGCGGTTGGGTGGTGGGCAAAGTCATCATACACTTCAATGCCGCCGATGTTGCCGATCAGCTCCATGCGGCGTTTGATCCCTGCAAAGGCGGAAAGGGCAGCACAGGCAGCCTGCACGCTTACGCCGATGTGGTGAGCGGCAGCGATGGCAGCCAGACCGTTATTGACATTATGCAGACCGCTCATGCCCCAATGCACTTCGCCCATCTCATCGCCAAAACGCACTTGCCACGCACCGCCATCGGCTTGCAAAAGTTTGGCTTGCCACTCGGCATCAGCGCCATCATCATTGCCATCGCTGATGTGTGTGCGTGCGACAGGTGTCCACACGCCTTTTTTGAGCGTGTCTTCTAGGCTTTGAGTATTTGATGGCATGATGATTTGCCCGCTCGCTGGAATCATACGAATCATGTGATGAAACTGCGTCTGAATGGCGTCCAAATCCTTAAAAATATCCGCATGGTCAAATTCTAAGTTGTTCAAAATCGCTGTCGTTGGGCGATAATGCACGAACTTTGAACGCTTATCAAAAAATGCCGAATCGTATTCGTCCGCTTCAATGACAAAATATTTTTCGCCCAAATGCGAGCTGTGAGCAAAGGCTTTTTGCAGGCGAGCATCATCGGTATCCACCAGTGGCACACCGCCAATCAAAAATCCAGCGTCAATGCCAGCGTGCTGCAAGACCCAAGCAAGCATCGTCGTCGTGGTCGTTTTGCCGTGCGTGCCAGCGACCGCAAGCACATGACGATTTTTTAGTATTTCTTCATAAAGAAACTGCGGGCCCGAAGTATAAGGCAGGCGCTGATCAAGCATGTATTCAATCGCTTCCATACCACGCTTACAGGCGTTACCCACCACCACCAAATCAGGGGCAGGCTGCAGGTGTTCTGCCTTGTAGCCTTCCCAAATTTCTACGCCAGCGTTTTGTAATTGGGTACTCATCGGCGGATAAATGCCCGTGTCCGAGCCTGTTACCGTATGCCCAAGATCACGAGCCAAAAGAGCCAGCGATCCCATAAAAGTCCCACAAATACCTAAAATATGAATGTGCATAATGTGCCTAATTTGTAAAAAAAATAATGTTGATTAAAAAAGGGGGTTATTTTATAAATTTGCCATAAATCAAATCGCAAATTTTTAATAAAATTTAAAAAATAAATCACGGCTCGTTTTTGATGATTTTGGCAAGCAGTTTAAGCAAAATCCCCACAATCACGATGAACAAAATCATCGTCCAAGCAGGAATGGACAGACCAAGCAGCGTCCAGTCAATCAAAGCGCAGTCGCCATTGCCTGCCAAAACCACCGTCAACACTTCCGACATCGGCAAAGTTTCCACCCAGTAGCCAAGCCCCGGACCGCAGCTTGGTACGGCACTTGGCGAGTAGTGCAGCCAAGTATGGCGAGTCGCCACGCCAAGCCCCCACAACGCCCCTGCCATACTGCCAAGCCACAACAGCAGTCTGACGGCTTTGGATTTTGGGTTAAAAACGAGCGATAACAGAGCAAACGTTCCCATTACCCACAGCCCAATCCGCTGAAAAATGCACAGCGGACAAGGGTCAAGTCCGACCGTCAGCTGCAAATAGCCAATGGCAATCGCTGTCGCTGTCGTGGCAAGCAGCACCAGTAGGGCGTTAATAGCGCGATAAGTGAGCATAATACAACCTGCTTATTAAAATGGATCATGGTTAAAAGTATCATGATAAAATTTTTTCCGTTCGTCCTAAGCTTGTCTAAGGAAGTAGGAAAAACAATTTCTCAATACATTTTAAGCCAAAATAAAATACAATAATATCAATCAGTTAGCGATATGCTTGCACATAATCATAAAAACTGATGGTGTCTGATGATTCAAGCTTGGCTTGCTCTTGTAGCGACTGCTTGGCGATGTCATCAAAATGCTGCTCTTGCGATGGGCTAAGTGCGTGCGTCAAAAGCGCTTTTTGGTGCTTTTGAGCAAGGATTTTGCCCAATGCCCAAGTGCCACCAACACGGCGACTGTCTTCTTCAATTTGAGCGGACAAGGTAAAGGCAGGATTGCTCGCCTTGCCTTGCATCATCGCCAGTGCCGAGCGGTAATCGTTGCCACCGTGATGAGCATCAAACGCATCGGCGATGGCTTGCATTTGTGTGAGATGATGAACAAGCCATGCACGAAAATCCACTTTTTCGCCATTGTCATCAAAAATCTGCACGCCATCAGCACGACCGTGATTGACGATGGTGTCGATGTTATCGGCTAGGCGTTTTTCTTCATCTTTATGCAGCTCTTTTGAGTCGGTCAATAGGCAGTACAACGCCAAAATCTCCAAAAAGCACGCCGTCGCCATCGTGATGCCGATGTCCGAGTACGGATCTAGGTCAATGGCACGAAATTCCACATAAGCAATACCGCGCGCTGCCAGAGCTGCGGTCGGTGTTTCGCCTGATTTGGTGACTTGTTTTGGGCGAATTGGGCTATAAAATTCGTTTTCAATTTGCAAAATGTGGCTGTTGATTTGGATCGGATTGCCATTATCATCATCGACGCCAATCTTGGCAAAATCGGCAAATGGCGTGCCGATCGCTCGGCGAAGTCCTGTGATGTATTCATTCAAATCATTATAGCGAATGTCCAAATCTTCTTGGACGCTGTTGGTGTAGCCAAGTTTGCCCATACGCAGGCTGGTGCCGTTCGGCTGATAAAAACTGCAACTTTCGCCCAGCGGAATCAGACCATGCTCACGACCACTTAAAAAAGTACCGCACACCGCAGGACTTGCCCCAAGCAGATACAGCACAAGTGGCGTTAGGCGTTTAAAATTGCGAATTAAGGCAAGATATTTGGCGTTTTTAAATTGGACAAAATCATCGTCCGTGCCGTTTGTTTCGCTCTGATTAAACCATTTGCCAAACAAATCATCGCCCACTGATAGGTTATAATGCAGGCCTGCAATCGTCTGCATTTTGCGACCGTATCGCACGCCAAGCCCCGAGCGGTAGAGCGTTTTTAGTTTGCCGATATTGGATGAGCCATAATCCGCCAGTGGAATGTCGCTGTCGGTGTCCGAACTCATGCACGGCATAGACATCGGCCACATCAGCTCGTCATTTTCTAGCGAGCGATGCACCAGCAGGTGCAAATCCTTGAGCATGTCAAGGGCTACCTTGATGGTCGGTTTTGGCTCGGTAATCAGCTCAAGCAGATTTTCTGAATAATCGGTCGTGATATAAGGGTGGGTCAGCTTTGAGCCGAGTTTGGCAGGGTGAAAAGTCTTGGCGGCATAGCCATCAGGCTGCATACGAAGCCCTTCTTTTTCGATGCCGCGCTGCATACCTGCGACCAAATTCGGTTCAAACCAATCTGGCAAAGTAAAGGTGTGAGTGGTCATAAATGATCCTAAAATTGTGCCTAATTTTGTCTTATTATAAGGCGTTTTTATGGGGTTTGGATGTGCTGTTTTTTCATAAAGCATGGGAAAATCTCGCCACCGACGCCAAAAGACAACAAAAAGTGGCGACAATCTGCCTATTATAGTCCCAAGCGGTCATAATGGCAAAGAAAATCCATCGTTTGCCGTTTTTTCATGACAAAAATTTTGCTATACTAAGGCGATTTTAGACAATTTTCATTTTAAAAAGGTGTATTATGGCAGATTTTTTACCGCCCCAAGAACAACTTGAACTTTTAAAGCGTGGCGTGGTTGAGATTTATTCTGAAGAAGATTTGTTAAAAAAACTCGCTTTGGGTCGTCCTTTGCGTATCAAGCTCGGTATGGACCCTACCGCCCCTGATTTGCATTTTGGGCATACGGTGGTGCTAAATAAACTGCGTGCCTTTCAAGAGCTTGGGCATGAAGTGCTGTTTTTGATTGGCGATTATACCGCGCGCATTGGCGACCCGTCTGGCAAAAACGCCACTCGTCCGCCACTGTCCGAAGAAGATGTCAAACGAAACGCCGAGACCTACGCCAAGCAAGTCTTTAAAATCCTAGACAAAGACAAAACCAAAATCGTCTTTAACTCTGAGTGGTTTTCTAAGATGTCGGCAGGTGGTATGATTGGGCTGGCAAGCCAGCTGACCGTCTCTCGTATGCTAGAGCGGGACGATTTTTCTAAGCGTTATAACAGCCAAACACCGATCGCCATTCACGAATTTTTGTACCCACTGGTGCAAGGCTATGACAGCATTGCCCTTGATGCGGATGTGGAGATTGGCGGTACGGATCAGACCTTTAATGTGCTGATGGGTCGCACCCTACAATCTCGCTACGGCAAAGAGCCACAAGTGTGCCTGACGATGCCCCTTTTGGAAGGCTTGGACGGTGTGAATAAGATGAGTAAATCTTTGGGTAATTACATCGGCATTGACGAACCTGCTGGCGTGATGTACCAAAAGATTTTGTCTATGCCAGACACTTTGATTGCTCGCTACTTTGAGCTGTTAAGCTTTAAGCCGATGAGCGAAGTCAATGCCCTACTTGACGAGATGGCAAATGGTCGCAACCCACAAGAGCTAAAACGCATTCTTGCTCACGAGCTGATTGAGCGATTCCATGGCTTGGAAGCTGCCGAAAACGCCCATAAATCGGCAGGCAACCGCTTGGCTGATGGCGAGCTACCGATTGATTTGCCAGAAGTTACGCTAAATTTGGCAGACGGTCAGGACAAGCTGTTCATCGCTCAAATCCTAAACCAAGCAGGCTTGGTCAAAAACTCCGCACAGGCAAAAGACGCCCTAAAAAACGGCTCGGTCAAAGTGGATAATGAAGTGGTCGGGGCGGATTTTGCCCTATCAAGCGGTCAAACGGTCGTGATTCAAGCAGGCAAAAAAGCTTATGCTCGGGTGAGTGTGGCATAACATTTCACAGCACCAAAAAAATCCGAAAACATACCATTTTCGGATTTTTTATTGGATAGAATTTACAAAGAACGATTTTCAAACCGCTCAAAAAACGCTCGTTCCTCTGCCGTCCAAGCCGTTTTTTGTCCCTTGTCGTCAGCTCGTACCATCACCGATTCACCTGTTGCGACAATGGCGTTTTGGGCGACACTATAAAACGCCTTTTCAAAGACCACGCTGGTATTACCAAGACTTTTGACTCGCACGCCGATTAACAGCGTATCAGGAAAAGTCACGGGGCGTTTGTATTGACAGCTGTTCGCCGCCAAAATTGTCATGATGTCGGTGCGTGTCTCGACCATATCAGACGCACGCAAATAGCTGATACGAGCCGACTCAGCATAGCGATAAAACACGACATTGTTCAGATGATGAAAGCCATCCATCTCGCCCCACGCCACAGGCTGTACATGCACGCTGGGAAAGTCGTTTAGCACTTCTGGACGCTGATCGCCTGTCAAAATCGGCTCAAAAACACCCTGCACTGCAATCATTACACATCCGCCTTTGGTTTAAAGCCTGCTGGGCGTTCGTAGTCGCCATTGTCTAGGAATAATTCTCGCTGCTGAGCGATGAATTTTTTGGCGTCTTTGTCCGCCATACTCAGGTGTTTTTCGTTAATCAGCATGGTTTGTAGCTCAATCCACTCGTCCCACGCTTTTTTTGAGACGGTGTTTTGGATTTCTTCGCCTTTGGCATTGGGAAACGGTGGATTTGGTAATTTTGGCAATTCTTGTCCGTATTTACGACACATGACAAGATTGGCTTTTGGGTTAAAAATTTCGGTCATTTGGGTTGCCTTTTTTGATTAAGATTAAATATGTCTTCGTTGTCTAAATTTAAATACCACTCTTTCCAACTGTCTGATGTGTCAAACATGTCAAGTGTGAGATTTTGCGTGCTAAGTCCTTTTAAGTTTGTAGAAATCTGGCGTTTAGGCAAACCTTGATTGGGCTTAGTAGTTGTCCAATCAAGGTTGATGTTATTTTTAGGATTAGGCAATCCTTTCTCTGCCCCGCTCAATCGCCCCCTTTACCGCCTGTGGAGCAGTTCCACCAATATGGTTACGAGCATTAAGCGAGCCTTCTAAGGTTAAACACTCAAACACATCATCGCCAATCAAGTCGCTAAATTGTCTTAATTCATCAAGAGACAATTCTGCCAAATCCACACCCTTGGTTACGCCCAACGCCACTGCACTGCCCACCACTTCGTGAGCATCACGGAACGGCAAGCCTTTTTTGACCAAATAATCCGCCAAATCAGTCGCAGTGGCGTAGCCCTTCAAAGTCGCTGCACGCATATTTTCGCTATTTGGCACGATGTTCGGTAGCATATCAGCAAAGGCAAGTAGCGAACCTGTCAGCGTATCCACGCAGTCAAATAGTGGCTCTTTGTCTTCTTGGTTATCTTTGTTGTACGCCAATGGCTGATTTTTCATAAGTGTAAGCAGGGTCGTCAGCTGACCGAACACACGAGCCGCCTTGCCACGCACAAGCTCTGGCACATCAGGGTTTTTCTTTTGGGGCATGATGGAGCTGCCTGTACAAAAACGGTCTGGAATGTGAATAAAGCCAAACTGTGCGCTCATCCACAAAATCAGCTCTTCGCTCATGCGAGACAGGTGCATCATTAGGATTGACGCATTGGCGGTAAATTCAATGGCAAAATCACGGTCGCTCACCGCATCTAGCGAGTTTTGGCAAATGCCTTCAAAGCCAAGCAAGCGAGCGGTAATCGTACGGTCAATCGGATAAGTCGTACCAGCCAGAGCCGCCGAACCCAGTGGCATTTGGTTAATGCGTTTACGAGTTTCGCTAAAGCGTTCACTATCACGGCAAAGCATCTCAAACCATGCCATCACATGATGGGCAAAGCTGACAGGCTGAGCGGTTTGTAGATGGGTAAAGCCTGGCATGATCGTTTCGGTGTGCTGTTCGGCAAGGTCAAGCAGTCCGCCTTGCAGACGCTTTAATAGCGCCAAAATATTGTCAGTCTCGTCTCGTAGCCACAGACGAATGTCGGTCGCCACTTGGTCGTTGCGACTTCTGCCTGTGTGCAATTTTTTGCCGACATCGCCAATCAGGGCGGTAAGCCTACTCTCCACATTCATATGCACATCTTCAAGCTCTACCTTCCAGACAAACTCACCCTTTTCAATCTCGGCTTTGACTTGGTTTAGCCCATCAATGATTTTTTGGCTTTCATCTTTGGTGATAATCCCACACTCGCCAAGCATGGTGGCGTGGGCGATAGAGCCTTGTATGTCTTGGTTTGCCATGCGTTTATCGAAGTTTACCGATGCGGTAAATTCTGCGACAAATTTGTCGGTGGCCTCGCTAAAACGACCGCCCCACATAGATGATGTTTGTGTCATCGCTGCACCTTTTATATATGAAAATTTAAAAAATTACTGGCAATTATAGCACAGCCCACCAATAATAAAACACGCCAAATCCCCATTCTAAGTAGATTGCGGTAATTTTTCGGCAAGTTGGTTGCTTTTTTGGCACAAAATGCTATGATAAGCCAACTTATTGGGAATAATTCTCATGAAAATCCTATTATTTAGCACGACAGGCACACTCATTGAGCAAATCACCGCCACGCTTTGCCCCCTGCCATACTTGCTGACCATCGCCAGCACACCAAGCGATGCCATCAAGACGGTCAAATTTGGCTCGCCACAGATCATCATGCTAGATTTGGCGGCGGCAGAATTATCCCAACTTATATCACAGCTTGCCGACCATCATCACAGCCAGCACCGCCACGCTCGCCCTGCCATCGTACTGCTCGCCCCACGCCTGTCAGCAGATGCCAAGCCACCGCTCGTCTGTTTGCCCGCCCCATTATTATCACTGGGCGTGCATGGCTTTGGGGAGTATGACGAATGCAGTTTGCCACCGATTTTGGACATTTTGGCACAATTACAAAGACCCACGCTTGCCGAACAATCCCAAAAACCCACGCTCATCGCACGCACGCACAGGGGCGATGAATGTATTGTCATTGACGACATTCTGTTTTGCCAAGCCGAACAAAAATACACCAAAATCCACCACAAATACGGCACCACGCTCGTTGATGACACGCTCAAATCCCTTGAACTTGCCCACCCTGACGCCCTGATTCGCATTCATCGGCACACACTGGCAGGCATACGGCACATTCAAGCCATCAGCCACGCCCATGTCAGCGTGTGCGGTGTGCCAACGCCCCTTGTCATTTCTCGGCGGTGCCAAGCCAAAGTTCGCCGACAGCTTGCTCATTTTTATCAAAAATCGCCCAAGGCAGTCTAACGCAGATAAATTTGCCCAAAGTCAATTATTATGGTTAAATAGCGGTTATTTTATTGTCAATTTGCGAAATCATCATGAAAACCACCCTAACCATCGCCACTCGCCAAAGCCCGCTGGCACTGTGGCAAGCCAATTTTATTAAAGATACTTTGCAATCTTTGTACCCAAACTTACACATATCACTGCTAGAAATGGTAACCAAAGGCGACAAAATCCTAGACACGCCCCTTGCCAAAATCGGCGGCAAAGGCTTATTTGTCAAGGAGCTTGAAAATGCCTTATACGAAAAGCAAGCCGACATCGCTGTGCATTCTTTAAAAGATGTGCCGATGGTGCTGCCAGAAGGTTTGACTTTGGGGGCGTACTGCCAACGACACGCACCGACAGACGCTTTTGTTTCCAATCATTTTGAGCGTTTGGACGACTTGCCTGTTGGTGCGGTGCTTGGCACATCAAGCCTACGCCGTGAATGCCAAGTCGCCCACGCTTATCCGCATTTGACCATCAAATCCTTGCGTGGCAATGTCGGCACTCGCTTATCTAAGCTGGATAATGGTGAGTACGATGCGATTATTTTGGCGACCAGTGGCTTACAAAGACTGGGGCTTGATGAGCGTATCCGCCACGAGCTTGATGAGGCACTCAGTCTGCCTGCGGTCGGTCAAGGGGCGTTGGCGATTGAATGCCGAGCGGACGATGACGAGATTTTAAGCCTGCTTGCACCACTAAACCACCTGCCAACTCGCCTATGCGTGCTTGCCGAGCGAGCGATGAATCACGCCCTAGAAGGCGGCTGTCAAGTGCCGATTGCAGGCTTTGCCACCATTGACGGCGACACCTTGACCCTGCGTGGGCGAGTGGGTAGCGTTGATGGCAAAACTTTGCTAAAAGCCGAACATCATCTGACACTAAGCCATACCGCCGATGACGAGCAAGCAGTACACGCATTGGGCGTGGCAGTCGCTCAGGACTTGCTCAATCAAGGGGCGGACAAAATCCTACAAGAAGTCTATGGCAACTGACCCCATCTTGATCAACACTCGCCCCACGCACCGTAGCGATGCCATTCGTGCGATGCGTGGCGTGGCGGTCGTGGATTTGCCGTTGCTAGAAATTAACGATTTGCCCATAGATACCTGTGATGCGGAAAAACTTCGTGCTTGGCAAGCGGGCAATTATCACGCACTCATCATCACAAGTGTCGAATCCGCCAAGCGAGCGTTGGCATATTTGGCACATTTAAATGGCAAAAAAACCCACACAAAGCCTGACACACCAATGATCGCTGTGGGCGATGCCACCGCCAAATGCCTAATCAATGCTGGCTTTACGCCCATTTTGCCTGATACCGCCAATAACGAAGGCATGCTAAAACTCCCACAAATCCGCTCACTTGGCACAGGCAGTCGAGTGCTGATTTGGCGTGGGGTGGGCGGTCGCAAACTGCTCCACGATACGCTGAACGCTCGTGGCGTGCAGATTGATGTCATTCGCTGGTATGAGCGAGTTTGCCCTGCCGATTTGCCTGCCGATTATGCCCAAATTTTGCCCATATTAAACAGCCAAGCAGACACGCCCATCTATGTGCTGGTCAGTAGCCAGATGGCGTTTGAGCATTGGCAAAGCCTGCCAAACTCTGCCGAACTTTTGGCTCGCTGTCGTTATTTGACGCTTGGCGAGCGACTATACAGCATTGTCAAGGACAGCAAACAGCACGCCACATTGATTGATGATTTGCACCCAAATACCATACATTCTGCCATCAGCCGACCATAAACACCGAGCAAACACCGCTCATTCCATCTTTTTTTGTGTTCATGCCTTGAAAATCTCCCCCTTAACCTTTATCAAGTTAGGGATTTTTGCAAAAAACCACTTGGGGATTTTTATGACAAACGAAACCATCAACACCGAAGACACCATCAATCAAGAAACCACCGAAACCGTGGACGAAACCGCCGCTTTGACCGCACAAATCGAGTCGCTACAAACCGAGCTCGCCGCCGCCAAAGAGACAGCCGCCCGTGCCAATGCCGAGAGCTACAACGCCCAGCGCCGCATGGAGCAAGAAACTGATAAGGCGAAAAAATTTGCCCTGCAAAAGTTCGCCAAAGAGCTTCTGGATGTCGTAGACAACTTAGAGCGTGGACTTGAAGCGTCCGAGAAAGCAGGCGCGGACGACAGCGTGCTTGAAGGGCTGCGTTTGACACACAAATCCCTACTTGCCGTCCTAGAAAAAAACGGCGTGGTGGCGGTAGGCGAAGTGGGTGAGGCGTTCAACCCTGAGCTGCACGAGGCGGTGGGCATTTTCCCAGACGCCGACAAAGACACCGTCGGTCAGGTCCTGCAAAAAGGCTACACTCTACACGACCGCTCGATTCGCCCTGCGATGGTGTTGGTGGGGGCGTAAGTTTGTGCGATGGGTAAATTGTCATCTGCCCACCAGCAAGCACTATGGATTTTGTTTTAAATTTCAAGGACTTAAATGAAATTTTTTACAAAAAAAATTTAAAAAATTTGTCAAATTTTCCCTTGAAAACCAAAATTTGACACAAATATAAACGGCAAGATTGGCAAAAACCATGACAACAACATGAGCCTTTGCCACAAAGCAACTTTAAAAAATCAACTTAAAATCATCGGAGAAAAAATATGAGTAAAGTCATCGGTATTGACTTAGGTACTACCAACTCTTGTGTTGCCGTGCTAGAAGGCGACAAAGTCAAAGTCATCGAAAACAGTGAGGGCGCACGCACCACACCATCGATCGTGGCTTTTAAAGATGGTGAAACTTTGGTCGGTCAAGCCGCCAAGCGTCAAGCCGTCACCAACCCAACCAACACCCTATTTGGCGTCAAGCGTCTGATCGGTCGCCGCTTTGATGAAAAAGTGGTACAAAAAGACATCTCACTTGTGCCATTTAAAATCGTCAAAGCTGACAATGGCGATGCGTGGGTAGAAGTGAACGGCAAAAAACAAGCGCCACCCCAAATCTCGGCAGAAGTCCTACGCAAAATGAAAAAAACCGCCGAAGACTATCTGGGCGAGACCGTCACCGAAGCGGTCGTGACCGTCCCTGCCTACTTTAACGACGCTCAGCGTCAAGCCACCAAAGATGCAGGCAAAATCGCAGGTCTGGATGTCAAGCGCATCATCAACGAGCCTACCGCAGCTGCCCTAGCTTATGGTATGGACAAAAAAGGCGGCGACAAAACTGTGGCTGTCTATGACCTAGGCGGTGGTACTTTTGATGTGTCAATCATCGAGATCGCTGATGTCGATGGCGAACAGCAATTTGAAGTATTGGCGACCAACGGCGACACGCACCTAGGCGGCGAAGACTTTGACCTTGCGTTGATCGACTATCTAGTAGAAGAGTTCAAAAAAGAGCAAGATGTCAATCTAAAAGGCGACCCTTTGGCAATGCAGCGCCTAAAAGAAGCCGCCGAAAAAGCCAAAATCGAGCTGTCAAGCTCAACTTCTACCGAAGTGAACTTGCCATACATCACCGCAGACGCCACAGGTCCTAAGCACTTGGTGATCAGCATCAGCCGTGCTAAGCTTGAAAGCCTGACCGAAGAGATGGTTGCACGCACCATCATTCCATGCAAAACTGCCCTAGAAGATGCAGGTCTGTCAGCCTCTGACATTGACGATGTGATTTTGGTCGGTGGTCAAACTCGTATGCCACTGGTTCAACAAAAAGTGCAAGAGTTCTTTGGCAAAGAGCCAAGAAAAGATGTGAACCCTGACGAAGCGGTGGCAATGGGTGCTGCGATCCAAGGTGCGGTACTCTCTGGCGACAAAAAAGATGTATTGCTGCTGGATGTGACGCCATTGACCCTAGGCATTGAGACCATGGGTGGCGTGATGACGGCAATCATCGAGAAGAACACCATGATTCCTACCAAAAAATCACAAGTGTTCTCAACCGCTGCCGACAACCAGCCTGCCGTGAGCATTCAGGTGTATCAAGGCGAGCGTAAGATTGCCAACCAAAACAAACTTTTGGGCAACTTTGACCTAACTGACATTCCACCAGCACCGCGTGGCGTGCCGCAGATTGAAGTGACCTTTGACATCAACGCAGACGGCATCATGAACATCTCTGCTAAGGACAAAGGCACAGGCAAATCTCAATCTATCCAAATCAAAGCAGACTCAGGTCTGTCCGATGCCGAGATTGAAGAGATGATCCGCACCGCCGAAGCCAATGCTGCTGAAGATGAGAAATTTGCCGCACTTGCCAACATCCGTAACGAAGCGGACGGTCGTATCCACGGCGTACAAAAAGCGCTAAAAGACGCCGCCGACAAAGTAACGGACGAAGAAAAAGCAAGCGTTGAAGCTGCCATCAGCGAGCTAGAAACTGCCGTGCGTGGCGATGACGCTGACGACATCAAGGCAAAACTAGAAGCCCTTGACAATGCGTTCTTGCCAATCGGTCAAAAAATCTACGCTGACGCAGGCGCGCAAGCGGACGCTCAGCCAGAGCAAGCCAAGCCCGCCGATGACGGTGTGGTCGATGCTGAATACACCGAAGTTAAAGATGATAAGTAATCTTTGATTGGCAACTGCCAAAAAACAAAAGAACACCGCTCAATTTGATTGGGCGGTGTTTTTGGTTTATAATGATGATAATTTATTTAAATTTATAAACCATTTTATACTAGGAAAAAGTTATGATAGGCACTCGTCTGCACATGGCACGCAAAGCTCAAGACCTATCCATGCAAGCATTGGCAAGCAAAGTTGGGCTAAGTGCCAATATGATAAAGAAGTACGAACACAACCAAAGTATGCCGTCATCTGATGTGCTGCTTCGCCTTGTTCATGCACTAGATGTGGATATGGCTTTTTTGTTTCGCCCTGTGCAAGCAGAATTAAAGCAGGTGGAGTATCGCAAAAAAGCCAACACCCCTGCACTATTACTCAAAAAAATTACCATTGATGTTACCAACCAAGCTGAACGCTGGTTGCACCTAAAAGAGCTTTGGCTTAATTTCCCCATAACTACTTATCAGTTAGATTATGACTTTTCCAAGCCCATAACAACCATGGACGACATAGAGATAATCGCCAATGAACTTCGAGATTATTGGAAACTTGGTATCAATCCCATTCCTAACATGATTGATTTTTTGGAATCATTGGGCATTATTGTCATTATTAGTGATGTTGATAACCATGATAATAAATTTGACGGTTTGCAAGCGATGATTAATGACATTCCTATTATTGTTATCTCATCTCATTGGACAGGCGACCGACAACGTTTTACTTTGGCTCATGAATTAGGTCATTTGGTGCTAGATAAACGCTTACCCAAAGATATGGACATAGAAAAAGCTTGCAATCGCTTTGCAGGGGCATTTCTATTGCCCAAAGAAAGTTTAATTCAAGAATGGGGAGAAAAACGCACCAAAATTACCCCCAACGAATTGAGTTTTTTAAAACATGAATATGGTATTTCAATGTCAGCCATTTTGTATCGTGTGAAAGATTTGCATATTATTACAGATAGTTACCACAAAAACCAAAGTATTCGTTTTCGTCAAAAAGGCTGGCACAAACAAGAGCCTGATAAGCCTTATCCTAATGAAAAAACACATCTTTTTGAACAGCTTGTTTATCGAGCAATTGCCGAAGATATTATTAGTGAGTCAAAAGGGGCGGAATTATTAGGAATATCCGTTCATAAACTGGTGCAACATCAGTATTTTGATGCATGCGGAGACTAATAATGCAACAAATGCTTATTAGTGATGCCAATATTTTGATTGATTTGGAATGCTGTCAATTGATAGAGTCAATGTTTGAATTACCCTATCGATTTTGTACACCTGATATATTATTTGACAGAGAACTCAAAAACCAACATTCTCACTTACTTATAATGGGACTGCAAGTATTGAGTCTAAATTCTGATTCTATGACCTATGTGTTTGGATTGCAAGCCACTTACCAAAAACCAGTTTGCATGATTTAATGGCACTATCTTTGGCAAAACAAGAGAGCTGTCCCTTATTAACAGGTGATAAAGCATTGCGTGAAGCGTCTCAAAAAGAAGCAATCGTAATTCATGGCACTATTTGGGTGCTAGAACAACTTGTTATTCATCAAAAGGTAACATTACAGTCCGCCTTAAATGCTCTTACAACAATGCAAACCCATGGTAGGCGACTGCCTTTTGATATGGCAAAAGAAAGATTATTGTCATTACCAGTTTGGGATAATCATGAATCACCAAACCACCCCAAGTAATTTAACTTAGAAAAGTTCACGCACTAGCGCATCCTGTCATCCACAACACTTTTATGAAAAATCCATGAAAAACCTCCATACCCCACAAAAACCCACAATTTTGGCGTATAATGATGGCAACTCAACATCCATGCCACACCATGCACATTCTCATTATCGAAGACGACCCTGCCATTGCCACAACCTTGCGTTTTGCCTTAGAGCGTGAAGGCTATACCGTGTCATGGGCGGACACGGTTGCCAAAGGTTTTGAGCTATTAAACCAAGCCAATGAACTCTCCGCCCTTGTGCTAGATGTGGGTTTGCCCGATGGTACGGGCTTTGAGTTTTGTCAAAAAGTGCGAGCAGGCGACAAACATGCCTTTGTGCCAATCCTATTTTTGACCGCCAAAAGTGATGAAATTGACCGCATTTTGGGTTTGGAGCTGGGGGCGGACGACTACATCGCCAAGCCATTTAGCCCCCGAGAGCTGATAGCACGGCTAAAAGCGATATGGCGTAGAGAAAACATCTTTACCCAAAAATCGGATAAAGCCGATAAATCAGACCCTGCCCACACCGACTTTACCAAAACCACAGGCAGACACACTTGGCATTATCAAGCCTGTGATTATTCACTTTTTCTAAATAATCACGCCTTGACCTTATCAAAAACCGAGCTTGGTATCATGCTCACCCTACTTGCCAACCCCACGCACATTTTGTCCCGTGAGCAGATTTTGGCAAGTATCTCCGACCACCCCGAACACCGCCTATCACGCACTATTGACAGTCATATCAAGACCCTACGCCAAAAGCTGTCGACAGTGTGTGATGATGAGCTGATTGTAACCCATCGGGGCTTGGGATACAGCCTGTGCTAAATTTTCATCATCTACTTGACCGCATTTTTAAAAAACGCCTAAGTTTTAGTATTTTTGTGCGGATATGGCTGACCTTTGCCTTGATTACCCTGTTGTCATCGTCCCTTGCCCTATATTATGTCCAAAAAACAGTGCGACCGTCCGCCAAACGGGTGGTAGAAGACAGCCTTGTGGATACATCAGTGCTACTGTCGCATTTTGTGGCAGATGACGTGGCAGATTTATCAAAAGATGAATTAAATCAAACGCTTAACGCCAAATTATCCCGCGCCTTTACCAACCCTGATGAACCGCTTTGGTATCATCAAAAATCCAAAAGCACCTACCACATCTACATCACGGACAGCACAGGCGTGGTCATCTATGACAGTCGTGGGGCGAGCGTGGGGGCGGATTTTAGCCGTTGGAATGACGTGTATCTGACCTTGCATGGCAAATACGGGGCAAGAAGCACTGACATCGGCGGGCATTCGGTCATGTATGTGGCAAGCCCGATTGTCTCGGACGGGCGGATAATCGGTGTGGCATCCGTTGGCAAGCCCACCCAAACGCTCATTCCTTATATCAACAAAAGCACCGATGAAATTATTAAGATTATCTTATCAATTATGGCAATCACGCTTGCCACCGCCACGCTCATGGCATGGTGGTTAAGACGTAGCATAGACAGCGTAAACCGCTACACCAAAGGGCTTGCCAGTACCGCTCCGCCCCATTTTTATCTAGGGCGAGAGCTGAACGAACTCATGGCAAGCATTCACGCCATGAAAGACACCATAGAAAACAAAGCGTACGTGAGCGAGTACGTCCACACGCTCACGCATGAGCTAAAATCGCCCCTAACCGCCATTCGTGCCAGTAGCGAGATTTTGACGGACGAGCTGAGTCTTGCCGAGCGTGAGCAGTTTACGGGCATTATCCTATCGCAAACGGACAAATTGACCGCCTTGGTGGACAAACTTTTGACCCTTGCCAAGATTGAACAGCCCACCTTTAAACTTACCATGAGCGATGTTGATTTGGATGCACTCATTCAAACCTGCCTAAATCAGCAGTCGGCAACCCTAAAACAGCTTGGCAGAACCGTGCAATTTGACAAAAGCGGTATTCATATCCGTGCCGATGAATTTTGGCTGACCCAAGCGGTGCAAAATGTCATTGACAACGCCATTTATTATGGCAAAAACACAATAGCCATTCATATAACCCAAACCGAGACGGATACGTTTATCCATATCAAAAATGACAGCGACACGCTGGACGACTTTATCATCAAGCGAGCCTTTGAGCGGTATTTTAGCATAGGCAAATCCGCCCAGCAAAAAAGCACGGGGCTTGGGCTGACGCTGGTCAGACAAGTGGTGGAATTGCACGGTGGGACGGTAAGTCTTACCCAAGATAATGAAGGGGTGGTGAGTGTGGTGATGAGATTGCCGAAATTTTTATAAGATGGCTTTGGGCTGTTTTTATTAACAAGATATTTTTGATATATCAACCGAACTCAAAGTTTACCACAGGCGTGTAGGGGCAAATTACTATTTGCCCTATTGATTTCATTGGGCGAAAAATGTTTCATCCCTACATGATATGGCAAATTTTGTATCATTTTTAAAGCTTTGCGTGTATAAACCCCATTTTTCACAAACTTTCCATAATTTTGCCCCATTTTTCCATCATTTTTGCACAGACGATTTTTATAATGACTTCATGTTTTTAGGAGTTCATTATGCAAAAAATCGGTACAAAATTATCACTCATCGGGGCGGTGTGCCTTGTGTTTTTTGTCGGACTGATGTTCGTGAGCGGACTTGTGAGCGAGCGACAGTCTTATCACGATGAGGTAATCAGCGAGATTAAGTCGTCCCATGTGTCATCGCAAATCCTAGCCACGCCCTTTTTGGTCGCAGGACATGGCGATGAGACGCACTACATTTTCCCCACCAAAAGCGACATTAAGGCGACAAGCAATGTGCGAGATGACGAGTACAAACGGGGCATTTATCGGGCGATAAGCTATGGCACAAAAGTTGTCGTTCAGCAGAGTTTTGATGCCCATGCCACCGCCCACAGCTTACACATTGATAAGCCTGCCCAAACGGTATCTCCCGACACCCAAACGCAAAACGAACAGGCTCAAAATCAGCAAACCCAAAACGAGCAAGCCCAATCCACCCCAAGCGAGCAAGTCGCCACCCAAAACCCCCAAACCACCCAAGCGACACCCACGCCTACCACACCTACCGAATCCGTCCACATTCCCCAACCGCTAAGACTTATCATTGCCCTAAGTGATTTACGGGGTGTCATGCCAACGAATGTAACCGTCAATGGCAAAAGCTATCCTGCCACCTTTGGCACAGACAACGCCCTACCGCATTTGGAAGTGGCTTTGCCCATGACCTTGGATGACTTTATGAAAGACGACTTTATGAAAGATGATTTTACGGGCAGTGGGGAGCTTAATGTGCAGTTTGAGCTTGATGTGTCGGGCATTGGCAGTTTTGGCGTGTTACCGCTTGGCGAGATGAACACCGTTACCCTAAACAGCAACTGGCAAAATCCCAAATTCCACGGGCAAGCTCTACCCACGCACAAATCGCTCACCGACAACGGCTTTGGGGCGACATGGCAAGCCCATGTGCTAGGCGTGCAAAATCAAAAACTTATCATGGAGCTATCACGGGGCATCATGGGCGATTTTGACCAACACACGCACCACGCTCTGATGACCGATTTTATCCACACCAACGACACCTACACCAAGACCGACCGCAGCATCAAATACGCCCTGCTCATTATTATGGTGTCGTTTGGGACGTTCTTTTTATTTGAAGTCATCAAAGGGCGTGCGATACACCCCATACAATACCTGCTCGTTGGCAGTGCTTTACTGGTGTTTTATTTCCTTTTATTATCGCTTGCCGAGCAGATCGCCTTTGGCCATGCTTATGCCATTGCCAGCATCGCTTGCGTGGGCTTGATTGGTTATTATGCCTGTTATATGCTCGGCTCGGTGCTAGGCGGCGTTGGCTTTTCTTTGGTGCTTGGGCTGCTGTACGGGACATTTTATATCCTGTTGTCAGCCAGTGGGCTAAACCTGCTCTTAGGCTCGGCGTTTTGCTTTGTCTGTATCGCCATTGCGATGGTCGCCACTCGCCACATTGATTGGTATGCGCTTGCAGAAAGCCATAAAACAGCACGACCAGCACAAGGAGATAATGATGTTTAATCCAGCCATCTTATTAGGCAAGCCTAAATCTGCCATACTGGCGTTATTTGATGACTGTATTGAGTTTGGTTATTGGCTGTATGTGCCGACCTTGGGCGTGGTGCTAAGTTTTGATAAGCAAATATGTGCTAGCATCGGTCGGTTATAGTCTGCAAATCTTAATATACCTAACGAACCTAAAATTTGATACGGCATTGTAGGGGCAAATTACCATTTGCCCTATTGATTTTATTGGGCGAAAAATGTTTCACCCCTACAATTCGTAGCAACAATGAAGTTTATTGGTTATAAATCACGCATCAGCCCCTTACAAAAAAGGGACTGATTTTTTTGTCAAAATTTTTTATAATAACTCATGTCTTTTTATTTTGGAAAAAACAATGAGCGATTTTGCAGCACAGTTTCTCCCCATCTTTTTTGTAACACTTGGCGTATTCATCCTATTTTTCTTATTCATGGGCGTGGGCTACATGGTAAAAAAACAACCACTCAAAGGCTCATGTGGCGGCGTTGCCAATCTGATGGGCGATGAGTTTTGCCAATTTTGTGGCAATGACCCCAATAAATGCGAAACCCTAACCGAAGACGACAAAAAAGCCATGCTCGCTAACAAAGCAACATTGGATAAAATTGCCAAAAAAGCTTGATGGTAATGCTTTTCATGTTTCACATGGAACACTTAATCAAAATTTTAATCAAAAATTTTAATCAAAAGCCCCGCCAAAAAAAGCGGGGTTTGATATTTGGTGGGGCTTAAATGGGTTTTATCAGGCGGAAAGCGATGTTAATGGCGGCAAGTCTAGCCCTTAGCTCGCTGTCTTGCCACTTCGTACAATGCCATGCCTGTGGCGACGCTGACATTGAGGCTTTGTGGGCGGTCTGGATTATTTGCCATCGGAATATACACCAAAGTATCGCAATGCTCTTGGGTAAGCCTACGCATGCCATCGCCTTCTGACCCCATGATGATGGCGACTTTTCCACCAAAATCGCAGTCGTACAAGGGCTTTGCCGTCTCGTCCAATGCCGTCCCAAAGACGAACACGCCTGCTTTTTTGAGCTTTTCAAGACTGCGTGCCAAATTAGTAACCGCAATCACAGGAATCACTTCTGCCGCACCGACCGAGACTTTGGCGACCGTTGGCGTGATGGACACGCTTTGGTGCTTAGGAATGATGACCGCATCCACGCCCATCGCACTTGCCGAACGCAGACACGCCCCCAGATTGTGTGCGTCTGTGATTTGATCCAGCACCAAAAACAGTACATCCGCCTTGTCCGACAGACGCTCAAGCTCGCCATCATCGTACATCTGCGGTAAGCGTGCCGCCACGACCACGCCTTGATGTTGATGGCTGTCGCACAGCTCAGCCAGCCTGTCTTTATGAGTCATTTGCACGCTCACGCCATGATTTTTGGCAAGGGCGATGATCTCATCGTGCGTGTGGCTGACACCGCCATCATCTCTGATCTGCACAAACAAAGTCAGTGCATCTTGTGGACGGTGCTTTAATAAAGCCATCACCGCATGAACGCCATAAAAATGTGGCGTGCGTGGCTTGGTAGGCTTGGCAGAGTGAGCTTTGGCGGGTTTGCCTTTTTTGTCCGAAAATTTATCGCTTGGGCGGTGTTTTTGTGGTTTTGACATGGCATGAAGTTCATAAAAAAATTTTCGCTATTGTGGCAAATTTACGCACAATTGTCAAAAACTTGCGATGCGACGGCTGTTTTTAAGTTGAGTTGGTGCAGAATTTCATCCAGACACTTTTTATCAAAAATTTTGCCCCCATAAAGGCAGAGAAATTGCCAAATTGATATAAATTGATTATCATAGTCTGTTGCCTTTTTATGGAAAAAACCCGTCATGCTGGTCTCGTTAAGCCTAACTAACCTTGCCCTTGTTGAAGAAAAAGAAGTGAATTTTGATGCCAGATTTAATGTCATCACAGGGGAAACTGGTGCAGGTAAGTCATTGATTTTAGACGCATTATCCCTATGTGCTGGCGAGCGTGCCGACAGCGGTATCGTGCGTCATGGCTGTGATGAGGCCACGGTTTTTGGCGAGTTTGACATCACAGGCAATGACGAAATCACTGCATGGTTTGCCGAGCATGAGCGAGAATTGGAAGAAGACACTTTGCTCATTCGCCGAAAAATCAGCTCACAAGGTCGCTCAAAGTCATGGATCAACGGCGTGCCAGCGAGCATCAGCGAGTTAAAATCACTCGGGCAAATTTTGGTCAATATCCACTCACAGCACGCAGGGCTTGAGCTGTTAAAGCCACAATTTGTGGTGGATTGGCTGGACAAAATTGGCAAACTTACCCCCCTAAAAGTTGCCACCAAAGACGCTTATCACGCTTGGCAAACCATCAAAAAACAAGCCGATGAAGCCAAAAGTCAGTCGGTGCAGCGAGCCGACCGCATGGCACTGTTGTCCGCCAAGCTTGCCGACATTGAGCCGTTGTTGTCGGTGAATTTTGAAGAAATTGAAAGTGAATATGACGAATTGTCCAACCTAGAAGAGCTGATGGGACAAGCGGTAACGGCGGTGAATTTTTTGGACAGTGATGGCGATGAGCCAAGCGCAGCCAGCCTTTTGGGGCGTGCCATGCGTATTTGCGATCATAATGCCGACAAGAGCAAAGTGTTTGGCGAATGCAGTCAGCTACTGGCACTCGCCCAAGAACAAATCATGGACGCCACCGCCAAACTTGCCGACTATGCCGAGCAGTCTTTGCCAGATGAAGAGCGTCTGCACGAGCTTAATAGCCTGCTGAGTCTGGCTCATCGCTTGTCTAGCAAATATCACACGCCGACCAGCGAGCTGATTGGCGATGCTGACGACTGGCAAAAAGAGCTGGACAGACTGGGGGCGCTGCCCGATAATGACACGCTAGACGCCAAAGTCCAAGAAGCCTACGAGCAGTATCTGGCGGCAGCGGACGCACTGGATCAGGCTCGTATCAGCATCGCTCCAGACATCTGCGAGCAATTAGAAGCACGCCTACTACCCCTTGCATTGCCAAATGCTCGCTGTGAATTTGCCTTTAATGCCAAAGAAGTCAGTCAGTACAACGCTCACGGCAAGTACGACATCGCCCTGCTGTTTAGTGCCAATGTCGGCATGCCCCTACAACAGCTACACAAAGTAGCGTCAGGTGGTGAGCTGTCTAGGATTGCTCTGGTCATGCAAGTCATGGCGGCAGGCGATGGCAAAGGCAGTCGTCCGACATTGGTATTTGACGAAGTGGATGTCGGCATCAGTGGCGGCACAGCGCAAGTAGTGGGCGAGCTACTTCGCAGTCTGGGCAAGCACCAGCAGCTGCTCGCCATCACGCACCAAGCCCAAGTCGCCGCCGCTGCCCATCGCCACATTTTGGTGCATAAAGATCATGGCGAGCAGACCACCAGTGACATCAGCACCATCACAGGCGAGGCGCAGATCAATGAGCTTGCCAGAATGTCAGGCGGGGTCAATATCACAGAAGCAACCCGAGCCCATGTCAAAAGCCTGCTTGCCGACATCGCCCACGCCGACCAAATCGGCGCCAGCCCTGATGCTCTGGCGCACTTAGACAGCATGGATGCGCCCGCCATCGACTGATGATGGGCAAATAAGACCTTCGTCAGCTTGGCGGATGATTTGGCAAATCAAGCATCACAAAACAGCCAAAAACCAATTAACATCAAACTAAAATCAAACAAACAATGACCAAAACCAAATTTAAAAACCTTGCCCATCATTTTTTATTATCAAGCCCAAGTCTTGATGACGAGATTTTCTCTGGGGCGCTCATTTATGTCTGCCGCCATACTCGTGACGGTGCGTGGGGCTTTATTGTCAATCGCCCTTTGCCCGCCTCTGTCGGTGGGCTATTAAGCGAGCTTGATCTACCAAGCTCACAGCTCGCCATGAACACGCCCGCCCTAGACGGGGGACCGATGCGCCCCGAAGCAGGCTTTGTGCTACATACTGGTCTGCCTGATTATGCCTCATCCTTTGCGGTGGGTGAAAATGTCTGCCTAACGACCAGCAAGGACATCCTAGAAAACCTGTCAGCCGACAGCCTTGAACACTATCTGGTGTGCATGGGCTTTTGTAGCTGGGGCAAAGGGCAGCTTGAAGACGAAGTGACAGCTGGCGACTGGCTGGTCAGCCCTTGCGATTTGCAGATATTATTTGGCACACCTTATGACGAGCGCCTTGACAAAGCTTATGATAAAATAGGCGTCAACCCAAACGCCTTCGTCAGCATCACAGGATATGCCTAATGACCGACAAACCCACACTCATTCTCGCCCTAGATTTTGGTGTCAAAAAAATGGGCATGGCACTGGGCAACAGCCTAACCCAAGACGCACGAGCTTTTGACATCTTGGCAATGAACAACGGACAGCCAGACTGGGATAATCTGCTTGGCATCATTGATACTTGGCAAATTGACGAAGTGCTGGTGGGCTTACCCCTCAACATGGACGGCAGTGATTCTATGCTTTCAAAGCGTGCCGCCAAATTCGCCCGTCGTCTGTCGCACCGCTTGGGCGAGCGGCACTCTGCCACCAAAGTCTTTATGTATGATGAACGACTGTCGTCTAAGGAAGCTCGGCAGCTGGCGTGGGAGCGTGGCTGGATTGACAATGAGCGAGATCCGATTGACGACATTTCGGCGTGCATTTTGCTTGATGGCTATTTTTATGCCCCAGACCTTGCCTGCTATGTCGGCAGTTATCACGACAACGAACACAAAGGCAAGGCATGAACGCCATCTGCCCACCCAATGACAACAACATAAAAAACACCATGAACCATCACGACACACTCATCGCACGCACCAAAGAGACCCTACGCCTAGCCAACATCAGCGTCTGTCTGGGCATGGCGGCGATCGTCTGCTTTGCACTGTTTGGCACTTTGGCAAGCATGAGCGCCTTTAAAGACAGCGCCGTTATTTATTACGCTTTTCATTATCTGCCTTATGCACTGGTGGGGCTGAGCATTCCCGTCAGCCTGTTTCATGTGTTTTTTTTGGGTCGCTACCGCATCATGCAAGGTGGCATTTTGCTGCTGGTGCTCTTGACGGCACTGAGCTTGACGCTGTTTGCTTTGGGGAATTATGCCATCTACGGTCCGACTAAGACTTTTTTTATGGCGGTGTTTTTGGCGATGGTGGCGTGGTTTGCCATGCCGTATGTGTTTCGGGTAAATTTAAGAAAATTTTTAAACTTTTTGCAAGACCGCACCCCAAGCGATGAACCATCATCAGACCATCAAATCAACCAATAAAGAGACCACCATGAACCACACCCTAGATACCAAAGGACTCATCTGCCCTGAGCCTGTCATGCTCCTACACAAAACCATGCGACAGGCGACAGGTGGCGAGCGGATTGAAATTCTTGCCACCGACCCTGCGACCACCCGAGACATTCCCAACTTTTGTCGCCATCTGGGACATACGCTTGAAAGTCAAGAGACGCTAGATGACGGCAGTTATCGCTATGTCGTGATGAAAAAATCGGCATAATCATGAGCAAAACCCGAGCCCGCACGCCACGCACGCCCAGCGTCAATCACGATGCCAAAGACCCCATTTATCTGAGCGAATTTCGCACAGCGATGCTGGCTCGTGGGCTGTCGGTGCATACCAGAAACGCCTACATTCAAGACCTGCGCCTGTGCATGAATACCAGCACCAAGCCTTTGACCACATGGGGTCAGGATGATGTCATCAACTGCCTACACATCGCCCAAGCCCAAGGCAAAAATCCCCGCACCATCGCACGCCTGCTTGCCAGCTTGCGTCAGTTTTTTTTGTGGCAAATTGGCAACGACGCCCGCAAAGACAATCCTTGCGAAGACATCAAAAACCCAAAAGTCGCCAAGCCTTTACCAAAAACACTCTCCGAAGATGCGGTTACTCGCCTGCTTGATGCACCAGACGGCAGTTTGCTTGGCATTCGTGATAAAGCCATGTTTGAGCTCATGTACGCCTGCGGTCTGCGTGTCAGCGAGCTTGTGAACTTGTCCTTTGAGCAGGTCAATATGAATGCAGGCTGGCTACAAATCACTGGTAAAGGCAACAAAACTCGGCTCATTCCGATGGGCGAATACGCCAAAGACGCCCTAGAACGCTATCTAAGCCTACGCCATCAGCTACTGGCGGGCAAATCCGACTGCCAAGCGGTGTTTTTGACCGAGCAAGGTGGCTACATGACACGGCATAATTTTTGGCACATGATTAAAAAATACGCCCTACTGGCAGACATCGCCATTGACATCAGCCCACACACCCTTCGCCACGCATTTGCCACGCATTTGGTTAATCATGGGGCGGATTTACGCAGTGTTCAGCTTTTGCTTGGGCATAGCGACCTATCCACCACACAGATTTATACCCATGTGGCAACCGCACGCCTACAAGCCCTGCACAGCGAGCATCATCCTAGGGGGTGGTCATCTTTATCCACAGAATCCTTTTAAGCATTCAAATAAAATCAAATAACAGTAACGAACAACTTCATGGTTTTTGTCATTTGGTTCTAAGCTACCATGAACCAAATGACAGCGTACTTGATAAATAATTTCAAACAACCCTGCAAAAATTTTTTGCGAATCATCATGTAAAACCAAGGTTCCTAAATCGTGTGCAGAGGCAAAATCCTTTTTTAATTTTCCATTCTTGGTTTTGGCATTGTCAATAATTAAATTTTCAAAAATCTTAGGATTGGCATTAAAATCCATTAAGGCGTTATTTAGGCTCATCTTTGAATTATTGGGAATATTATTCCCTGAATAGTCAAGTTCAGCTTGGATTAAGGCATAATGCAACTGCTCAATACAATTATAAATATTGGCTCGCTCTTTTGGGTTGTCTGACTCCACAAGGCGTTTGAAAGCAAAATAAACTTTATTTTGATTACTTGCATCACTCTTAATTTTATTTATATGCTCTCTGTCGTTAGTCAGACCATAATGAAAGTTGTACCAACTATTGCAACTTAACCATAAGGTTACAAATGGTGCATGGTAGTCTATCTTGGACTTCATAAACCATTCTTTCTTTAAATCTTGTTGGTAATTTGCCATATCTATCTCATCTTTTCAATCTCATTTTCCACCAAAATTTTGGCTTGTGCTAACAAATTTTCGCTTTGCTGTTTTAAGTCAAAACTCAGTTGCACTTTATCGGCAATCATTTCTTGAATGTCTTTGGGTAAAATCGGAATCACCACTTCTAAAATTTCAGACGGTTTCCAATGCTGGATAATTGAACCGCCTGCATCTCGCTCGGCTTGTAGCTGTACCGCCTCTGAATTTAGCACCAATGCCAAATAATCGGGCAAAATTTCATCAGTTTTTGGCGATAAATGTACAATCGCCCCCGATGTAATCACCTCCAAATCAGACGGCACACGATAAGCAATCCCCACCGTACCATCTTTTGAAAGTAGAATGGTGTCTTTTTTGGGACGAATGATGTCGGCAAAATCCGCAGGACTCACAAACTTATCCGTCTGGCTAATCCCAAATTTGGAAAAATCCGCCACACGCACAAAAGGCAAGCCGTCATCACGGTAATTTTCCGACCCCACTTCTACCGATTTTTGCAAATCCACCAATTCACCCAATGATTTATGATTTTGCTGTTTCAATTTTTGCAATAATCGCTCAAATTTTGGCTGGTAATATTCGGCATCAAGGCGACTGCTTAACCCAAAAGATTGGCTAAATGATTGTACCGATACATTGTCAGGTTGTCCAAAAAGCACAGTTTCCAACACTGTCCATTCTGCCAATCTCAAATAATAATCAGACTCATTTAAAAGTCTCTCTCTCTCTCTCTCTCTCTCTCTCTCTCTCTCTCTGCGTTCTAGTTGAGAATTATTTTCAATTTCACTTTCCACCGTGTGCTTGGCTTGGGCTAATAATTGCGTGGCTTGTTCTCGTAAGTCATTGCTTTGTTGGATATAATTTGCAATTTGAATTTGAATTGTCATATCGGGTATGGGAATAGATAATTCACCAATCTCGGTTAAATTCAAATTGGTTTGCAAGCCTTGTCTGGCATATTTGGCAATAAATTGCTTGCCCAATTCCGAATTAAAAAATGCCACCAAATACAAACGATTGACTTTGCTCTCATCAAATCGCAAAATTGCCACAGCTTGATTGATATTAGCTTGCATATTATGAGAAAATAATGCACATCGCCCAACAGTTCCTGCAATAGAAAGCAGAACATCATTTTGTTTTAATTGCGTTCTTTTTAAAGTGGTTTCGTGAATACTGGGTTTAATGTAATTCAAATTGGCAAGGCTCACTTCACCATTTTGCAAATCTACGGCACGAATAAAGGCAATACCACTTTCTTTATCAGCATAATCATCGCCGTTAGCTTTTGGTGTAATGCCGCTTGAAATGGGATAATTCACCAAATCAGCTAACTTAATGCGTTCAAAACGATTAAACAAGTTTTCCAATTCATCATATTTGGATTGATAAAATTCCGCATCCAATCTACCTGTTTTTAAAAAACTTTCTTTTAAAGATTTGATATTGACAGGTTCACTATTTGCTTGGAAATTTTGCAAACCCAAATTTTCTAATAATAGAGTTTCGGCTTCGGCGTATTTTTGTTGCGATTGTTTTAAATTATTTTGACTATCATCAAATAGTTTTACAACCATTGGATAATTATCCAATAAAGGAACTTTCAAATCTTTAATAATTCCTGTTGATATGGTTGGTTGGGCTGCAATTTTCAGTTGTCTTTCCAATTGCAGAAATCCATATTTTGTTTTAAAGAAAATAGCAAAAAATTTTGAAAAGTCAGCATCATTAAATTCAACCGCAATAATATTTGGGCTGATGGTTGAATTTTTCTGATTAAGAACCCCAACTTTAATATCACCAACTCTTGAAAATAGCAAAGTATTGATTGGGTAAATTTTTAGGCTATTTTCTTTTACCAATTTTTCAGATATGTAAACCAAATTATCCTTTTCAACAGTACTATTTTTTAGATTGAATGGTCTCACAACAAGAACACCCTCATCTAAATATTCGGTATCTAATAAATTTGAACCAAATGGACCACACTCTATTCTTTTGCTAATACTTCCCAATTTCTCAAAAGACTGAATAATATTATCCAAATCGGTATATTTGGACTGATAAAATTCCGCTTCCAAACGAAACAACTTATTGTCAATATCTTTAAAATTAACCTCACTCACTTCCAGCCCTTCCAATAATGCCCGATATTTGGCATTATCAAAAGGGCTTAATCCTTTCCCACAAAAGACAATTTTTCCTTTTTGGCAAATTCAATAAAAGCCTCAGCGATACCGTCGCCCGTCAAACCATCGTGATTAAACAAATCGTGAGCGACAATCAAATGCCCGTGACTGTCTAATTTGGGCGTGCCGTCTGTGTGTTTAACATAGATTTTATCGCCTGAATTGTCCTTACTTGGACTTTGCATTGTGGCAAAAAATATCGGATAATCCTCCACTTTTGGACAAAGTTCATCGTGCCATTTTTGCACAAATAAGACCGATGTTTTTGTGCCTGTATGTGGTTTAAACACATTGCCGTGCAGCCCCACCACCGCTAAAATACGGCAACGCTCGGCAATAAAATCACGAATGTATTTATCGCTAGAATTATTAAAACGACCTTGTGGCAAAACAATCGCCATTCGCCCGCCGTCTTTTAAAAAGTCCAAATTGCGTTCAATAAATAAAATGTCTCGCCCAACTTTGGACTGTTGTTTGCCTTTGCTGTTTTTGCCAAGTTCATAGCGGGCAAGAATGCGAGTTTCTTTAATATCGCCTGCAAAGGGTGGGTTTGCCATTAACACATCAAACCCAAAATCACGGTTTTGGTCTTTGGTCTTGCGTAATTTTCTTAATTTTTTCCAGCCATTGCCATAAACATCACTCCATTCTTCATCTTTGGTAAAATCGTCCCAGCGTTCATAGTCCAAGGTATTTAAATGCAATACATTGGTTTGTCCATCGCCTGCAATTAAATTGAGTGTGCGAGCAACTCGTACGGCTTTTTCATCAAAATCAATGGCAAAGACTTTTTCGGTGACATAATCAAGCTGTTCTGGTAGTTTTTGTTCAGCGGTAAATAAATGCGAACGCTCCAAGCCTTTTTCTTTAAGCTGTTTCTCCCAAACGTGAAAAATGGCATGCACAGGAAACCCACAACTGCCCGCTGCGGTATCAATCACGGTTTCATCTGCTTTGGGGTCTAGCATTTTGACACACATATCAATGACATAGCGTGGCGTGAAATATTGACCTTTTTCGCCTTTTGATGATTTATTGATAAGATATTCAAAGGCTTCGTCCACCACATCAAGATTGGAATTAAATAATTTGACTTCCTCCAATGATGACACACAGATTGCCAAATGCGATGGCGATAGATTGATTTTTGAACTTTCAGCAAATACACCTTCCCATTTATTTTTGGCTTTGTCAAATAGCGATTGAATTTTGTTTTTTAATTCACTTTCAGTATCGCCATAGTTACGAAATTCCAAATGACGGCTTTTATTTCTGGTGCTTTCCATTTCATCATAAAGTTTGGTAAAGATGAGCTGGAATAATTCCTCAAAAACATCCACGCCAGCATTTGCCAAAACCTCATCTTCCATTTCAATCACCAAATCTTTTAGTGATTTTCGTTGTGTGGCGATTTTGTCATTTTTAATCAAATCATCAATCGTCCAGCGTTCTTGCAAAATATCGGATAATTTTTCGTGAACGCTTGGAATATTGGGAATGTCTTTAAAATAATTGGGGTCTCGGCGATTATAATAAGAAATACTATCGCCATTTGTCCACACACCAATCGGCGCACCTGTGGCATTACAATAGGATTTTAATTGTTCTTTACCGTCTTTTAATTTTGGTTTTTTAAGCTCCACCATAATATAGACAACATTGGGATTGTCTTTGTCAAAAATCACAATATCGGCACGCTTTTTTTCACGCCCAAAATGCACCGAATATTCCAATCCCATACGCTCATAAGGATAACCATAATCATGGTGTAATTTCATCAGATACAGTTGGCGAACCGCTTCTTCTGGGGTCAGTTTAATGTCCTTTTTGCGTATCAAGCAACGCACATATGGCACATCACCATTTTTACTGGATTTTTGAAAAATGGTATTTTCCAATAGCGTGATATGCTCGGCAGAAAACTGGGTAAGCTGGTAATTGGTGTCTTTGAGTAGTTGTGATAAATTCATGGCATTCTCATTGTATAAAGTTGGCATATTCTAGCATTTTTACACCAGATTATGTTAGCCGCTATGCTATAATAATGGTTGTTTTTTGTACCTTGGAGAGACTTGTGCATCAGATTAACCAAATATTATTAGAAAAATCAAAATCTTGGCGACAAGACATCACTTTTAGCCAAGAAGTGCTTGGCAAAGCCTTTGATTTTCGCACCACTTGGGGGATTTTTAGCCCAGAGAAGCTGGACGAAGGGAGCCTCATGCTCTTAGATTATATTGATTTTAAGGCTGATGATAACTCCATTGATTTAGGCTGTGGCTATGGTGTGCTAGGCATGACAGCAGCTCGTGAATGCCCAAACGGCTCGCACCTTTTGATTGACAAAGACTTTGTGGCGGTGGAATACGCTAAGTTAAATTGCCAAAAAAATGGGCTGACGAATACCGAAGTCATGCTATCTAATGGCTTTGCCCATGTGCCACAGGGACGCACTTTTAGCCTTGTGATGAGCAATTTACCTGCCAAAGCAAGCAAGGAACAGCATTACCTGTACCTACTAGACGCTTATGAACGCATGGAAGTGGGCGGACGATTCTATGTCGTTACCATCAATGGACTAAGAGACTTCATGAAACGCTCCTTCACCGAAGTGTTTGGCAATGCTGACAAACTAAAACAAGGCAAAACCTACACCATCACGATGGCGACCAAAGAATAACCCACCTCATCACAGTGGCGGTGCAACAAAGATGGGCGAAATCATCGCCCATCAAACCCACAAAAGTAGCAACCAAAAACCCGACAAGACCGACACCCATCACGCCAAAAACGGCACGCATTCTCGCCACGCACTACAATCCTTTCCTAGCTCTCTTCTTACATAAAAATCCTCGACCATTTTGGCTTGTTGTTCAATGCCGTAGTTAAAGAACGATTTGCCTTTTTTAAATTCATAGCCATATTTACGATTAAAAATCGCCCGTCTGACTACCGCCATGCCCTGCTGAATCTGCCAAACATGGGTCAGCTCATGAACCAGCCACGCCCTGATGTGTAAAGACTTATCGCTAAAATCGGCACAAAAATCGTCCCTATGAAAATACACCCAGCCATTGGGCGAGACCGCATAGCCACGCAATACCCACCACGCAGTCGTAAGCCTAATGTCATCAAGATCAAGATGATTACCAAACACCGAATGAGCAATGGCTCTCTCGCCTTGTGTTAAAGGGCGTGGTGCATTGGTATGTGTCGTGGATTTTTGTGTCATATCAGCCCAAAGCATAAAAATACCGTGTATAATAGCGGATATTTTAGCAAGTTTTCGTAAGTTTTTGATAAAAATGACCAACCAACACACCCCACTTGCCGAACGAATGCGTCCTAAAACCCTAAGCGATGTCATCGGGCAGACGCACCTGTTGGGCGATGATGCGCCGATTGCTCGTATGATTGCCAGCGGACATCTGCCCAGCCTGATTCTACACGGCGAAGCAGGTATCGGCAAGACCACGCTGGCACGCCTGCTGGCTCATGCAGTGGGGCGTGAATTTCACCTACTCTCTGCCCTTGATTTGACCGTCAAAGAACTTAGGGAATTGATCGAGCGTGGTGCAGGTACTGGCGGTTTGGATTTTGGCGCGCCTGTGATTTTTATTGATGAGATTCATCGTTTTAATAAAGCTCAGCAAGATGCCCTACTAGGAGCGGTAGAATCTGGCAAAATCACACTCATCGGAGCGACCACCGAAAATCCCTCTTTTAGCGTGAATAACGCCCTATTGTCTCGCTGCCAAGTCTATCGGCTCAACCCCTTGACCACAGACGAGCTGACTGCGGTACTACAAAGAGCCTTAAACCAAGATCCTTTTATCCGTCACATTCAAGTACAAGGCGAACTTGGCAAAATCGCTACCCTTGCCAGTGGCGATGCTCGAAAAGCCCTAAACCTACTAGAAATCGCCTGCCAAAACGCCAACAACGGCACACTCACAATTGACGATACTCTCATCAAAACCATTGCCCAGACCGTCCTGCCACGCTACGACCGAGCAGGCGACATGCACTATGATGTGATCAGTGCTTTTATCAAGTCTGTGCGTGGCTCTGACCCTGACGCTGCCATTTATTGGCTGGCAAGAATGCTCCACGCAGGCGAAGATCCTGCCTTTATCGGTCGCAGGCTTGTGATTTTGGCATCTGAGGACATCGGTCTTGCCAATCCCAACGCCCTGCTACTGGCGGACACCGCCTTGCGTTCGGTGCAGTCCATCGGCATGCCAGAGGCTCGCATTATCCTCGCCCAAGCCACCGTCTATCTGGCGACATCGCCCAAATCCAACAGCACCTACACTGCCATCAACGAAGCACTTGCTTTTGTTCAGCAGGACAATTCGCCCGTGCCACTACACCTAAGAAATGGCGTAACCGAACTGATGAAAGCCCAGGGCTATGGGGCAGGCTACATCTATCCGCACGACTATCCCAACCACTACCATCCGCAGCAATATTTGCCCGATGCGCTGGTGGGTAAGCGGTTTTATGACTTTGCGGACAATCAAAAAGAGCAGGCAAGTTTTGCCTTTATCAACTGGTTAAAGGGCAATATGAATGAAAGCAGATAAATCCGTTTATATTATTTGGGTGATATTACTGTTATTGGTGTGTTTACATTATAACACTTATCATGGCTGGCTTAGCCTTGCTTTCTTTGGCGTGTGCTTACTGGTCACCACAGCGCTTACCAGATCAAGAAAATTTTCAATAAAATCAAACGCCTATGCCCACATCGTCATCACGGTGCTTGCCTGCATGTTCATACCAAACATCATCGCTCATAAGGTCGTCAGTAAACATCGGCAAACGGACTGCGGTGTCATAAGCGAGGTCAAACAGTCGTTTTGGCGCGCTGATACTTTTTTGTTAAAAGGCAATCCCACCAATTTTAGCCTAAAAAGACAGGCGGTGGAAATTGGCGATAAAGTGTGCGTTACTTATAATCCCAATGAAAAATGGTATGGTTATGCTTATGTGTTTGAATTAAAAAAGCACTCCTAAATCCCAAAAATCAGCACAAGCAGCAACAATCAAGCCAAGATGTGCTAAAATAATACCGCAAACTGATGTTTGACGACCTCCTTGCAAGACACGCTAGATAAGACACGCCACGAAAGGTGCGCCAAACATTGTCATATTGCCAAACCATCAATCATCACAAGGATTGTTCCACGTGAAACAGCCATCAAAATCGCCATCCACCAAAGCCGTCCCCATCGCCCTACTTGCCATCGCATTGATTTTATTGGCAATCAATCTGCGATCGCCCATCGTCATGCTTGGCTCGCTTGCCCCCATTTTAAAAGACGCCTTGGGGCTGACAGACACCATGATCGGCTGGCTGGGGGCGTTGCCAATGCCCGCCTTTGCGCTTGGCTCACTGCTATCGCCTTATGTCGCCAGACGACTTGGGCTGGAGCGGACGCTGGTCATCATGGTGGCTTTGATTGGGCTTAGTCTTGTGGTGCGTGTTTTGAGCGGCTCATGGCTGTTTTTTATCGGCACAGGCGTGATGGCGCTTGCCATTGGTTTTGTCAATACACTTGGCGCCCCCATCATCAAAAAACACGCACCAAACCACATCGCCTTAATGACAGGCTTATTAAGCCTATGTATGTCAATCTTTGCAGGGTCGGTGGCGTGGGCGGTGGTGCCTTTGACGCAGGCGGTGGGCTGGCGGCTTGGCATGGGACTGTGGGCGCTGGCAGCGGCGGCGACCGTGATCGTTTGGCTTGTCGTCAGCAGATACGCCCAGACAGGCGAAGCCACCGCCCAAGCACGCACGCAGTTTAACGCATGGAAGGACATCAACGCATGGCTACTGGCAGCGTTCATGGGCATTCAGTCGATGCTGTTTTATGGCGTGGCAGCATTTTTACCGATGATTGGGGTTGATAAGGGTCTGCCACTGGCGCGCGCCACCGAGCTTGCTTTGACCTTTCAGATCGCCGCACCCATCACCATCATCAGTCTTACTTGGTTCATCAAGCGAGGCGTGTCCGTGCGTATCTTGGCGATGGTGGCAGCGTTGCTCAATGTATTGGGCGTGGCAGGATTGATCTATTTTCCCACGCAGCTGCACCTGTGGTCGCTGTCGATGGGGCTTGGCGCAGCGTCGATTTTTACGCTGTCTTTGATGATGTTTTCGCTGCGCACCTATGACAGCGACACCGCACGAGATGTCTCTGGCATGGTGCAGGCGGTGGGTTATTCCATTGCATTTTTTGGACCGCTGATGCTTGGGCAGCTGTTTGAGCGCTATCAAGACTGGCACGAGCCGCTCACCGCCCTACTGGCGCTCATGCTCGTCAATGTGGTGATTGCATGGTTTGCCACTCGCCCTTATATGTTTGCAAACAAAGCATGACTGGCTTTGCATCAAGCACCAAAGAAGGCAGACACATTGCACCCCATGCCAAAGCGTAGCCGATGCTTTGGCAAATTTAATCTGATTATCCGCCACCAACACATATTGTCAAAATGCGCATTTTTGCTTACAATAAAGACACTCCAAGCCCTGTGACGCCGCCATGAAGTCTTATCTGTCATTTTTGCCTTTGTTGATTTTGCCGCCATTATTTTGGGCGGGCAATTTTGTGGTGGGCAAGGCGCTGCACAGCGACATTGCGCCATTTTCCTTAGTGTTTTTGCGCTGGGTGATTGCGTTTTTGGTGATTTTGCCATTTGCGTGGCGATTTTTGTGGCGTGATCATGCCTTGTACTGGGCGCATCGATGGCGGGTACTGGCGACGGCGATCGTCGGTGTGACGAGCTTTAACGCCTTGATTTACAAGGGTTTGCACGACACGACCACCACCAATGCCCTTTTGTTAAACTCATGCATTCCTGTCTTGATCGTGCTTTTTGGCGGGCTATTCTATGGACAAAAAATCCAGCCAAAACAGCTCATCGGACTCATCATCTCGCTCATCGGCGTGCTGACGATCATCCTACAAGGCGAGCTGGTCAGGCTCTTGTCGCTGTCGTTTAATATCGGCGATGTATGGGTGTTTTTGGCGATGATTTGCTGGGCGTTTTATACCATTTGGACCAAGTCTTTTCCAAGCCAAATCAACAAAATCGGTCTCACCACCGTGCAAATTGGCATCGCCATCATCGCCCTTTTGCCGTTTTTTGTGTGGGAAATTACCTCAGGGCAAGTGCCGCATTTTCATCAAAAATCACTGGCAGGGCTTGCCTACATTGGCATTTTTCCCTCCGTGATCGCCTATCTGCTTTATACGCTGGCGGTCGAGAAGGTGGGTGCCGTACGAGCTGGGCTATCCATCCACTTAATTCCTGTGTTTGGCGTGCTGATCGCCACGACGATGCTGGGTGAGCGATTCTTAGGCTTTCATGCCACAGGCATCGCCCTGATTGCGCTTGGTCTCATTCTCTGCCAAAAAAGCTGACGCCCCAACGCACCGCTTGCACTGACCTGCAAAATCTCCGCCAAATTATTCTCAAGCCAATCCACCAAATGATAAATCCGCTCGCCTGCCGTCCGTATTCGGTGAGCGTATAATCGGTATGCGGTGGCACGGTGTCGTACGAGTGGCGGATGAGCATGCCGTCTGATTCAAGCTGCTTTAAGGTCTCCGACAGCATGCGCTCGCTCACGCCTTCAATTTCACGGCGAATTTCACTAAATCGCTTGGTGCCGTCAAGCAGCTCAATCATCACCAAAACACCCCAACGGCTTGTTAAGTGATGAAAAATCTCACGACTGGGGCAATCTTTGGATAAAACACGCCCTTTTTCAAAATCTTTCATTAAAATTACTCTGATAAATCAATGAATTAACAATTATTTTTATACTTACTTTTTTGTAAGTACTTCTATTTTTAAATTTAATAATTATAATAAATCATACCAACACAAAAATCAATTTATCGTTTGGAGTTTTTATGAGTAAAATCCTTGTCATTTCCGCCCATCAAGATTTAAATCATTCGGTCAGTAACTAGTTGATTTTAAAAGAATTGGAGAACCATTTTGGCGAAAAAGTGAGCGTTCGCCGCCTCTCCGAGCTGTACCCTGATTACAATATTGATGTGAATGCCGAACAACAAGCCTTGCTTGACGCTGATGTGGTGCTATTTCAATACCCCACCTTTTGGTTCAATGTGCCGTCTATTTTGCAAAAATGGCTAGAAAGTGTGTGGCTCTACGGCTTTGCCTATGGCGAAGGTGGCGATAAATTGCACGGCAAAAAACTCTTGGTTTCTACCACTACTGGCTCGGTGGCGGACACTTATGATGGGCAAATCGTGGCGACAATGGACGATTTGGTCAAACCTGTCAAGCATTCGGCTCTTTATACAGGCTGTGAGTGGCAAGGCGTGTATCCATTGCACGGGGCGTTGTATTTGGCGGGCGTACACGATGAGAATTATTTGGCAAAGGTACAAGCTAATGCCAAAGCCCACGCCAAAACTTTGATTGAAAAATTGAAAAATTGAAAAATTGAAAAATTGAAAAATTGAAAAATTTGTAACTAATAAATAGGATAATAACAAATTATCCCATTTTAAATTTTAATTCATAAAATTTAAACTTTACCATAAATAGAATTATGCCTAAGGTGCCTATTATGCACCAATAAAAAAACATAATTCAAAATGGTGCGTTGTACGCACCTTACGACTAGTTTTAATTAGGAATAAAAATGCAATTTATCTATCTCTTTGACCCCTTATGCGGCTGGTGCTATGCCTCATCAAAAGGCATTGGCGAGCTTGCCAGAACGCACGATATTGATGTGTATGCCACAGGACTTTTTGCCAATACAGGCAAAATGATTGACGCACAATTTGCCCATCACGCTTGGAGCAATAACACTCGCATTAACCAATTAACAGGCTTGCCATTTAGCGAAAATTACCGTCAATTATTATTAAAAGGTGGCGAATTTAATTCTTTTTATTTAATCGTTGCTTGTGTGTTGTTAAAAAATTCTAAGCCTGATGAATTATTGCCAGTATTCTCACAGTTGCAAAAAATGCGGTATGTGCACGGATTGGATACAAGCAGATTAGCAGTCGTTAAAAATGGTTTAATCGCACTTGAACAAACTGACATTGCCGAAAAATTGGAAAATGCCGACAGTCAAAAATTGGCAAATGATTGGATAGCACAAGGGCAAAAACTGGCGTATCAGTTTGCCATCAATGGTGTGCCCAGTTTGATTGCCAAAACTGATAAAGGTTATGTGAATATCCCAAGCCAATTTTTATATCAAGATACAGAAAATGTGGCGAAAAACATTGAGCAGTTTTTAAGCCAAATCTGATCACAACACCCCTCATCAGCGTGATTTATGTGATTTGATATTCCAAGCGAAACTCATTCGCCGTTTGACCTTCGTATTTTTTAAAAAACTTAGCAAATTGCGTGCCGTCAATGAACCCAAGCTCTGCTGCGATGGCATTGATGGAGGATTTGCTATGCACAAGTAGGCGTTTGCTTTCTAATAGCACCCGCTTTTCAATCACGGTTTTGACGCTCTCGCCCGTTTTATTTTGGCACGCCAGATTTAAAGTTTTGGGCGAGCAGTTTAGGGCATTGGCATAAAACTGCACTTGCTTTTGAGTCAAAAAGTGCGCCTCCAACAACGCCATGAATGCCAAAAAGCGTTTTTCGGCTGGGGTTTTGGGGTGGTCTTGGGTGAATTTTTGGGTGAGATAATACAAAAAAGCGGTCAGCTGACTTTGTAAAAAAGGGATTTTGGCGTCCAATTCCTCAAAGGCATTGCCACTTTGTAATAATTGTCCAAAACTGGTCAAATCATCAATGTCTTTTTGATCAAAGGGTTGTACGCTGGGTAAATTGCTCAAATCCACGCTTTTTAATAAAAAATCCTCACGCCACGCCACAAAAAAACCGTTGCCATTGTCAAAATCCAGCACTTGATGCACTTGATTGGGGCGGATCAGCATGGCTTGCCCTGCCGCTAGGGTAATTTGTTCGCAATCAAGCATTTGCTTGGTCTGCCCTTCGATGCAAATGATCCACACAAAAAAACTGAGCCGATGCACGCTAAAAAGTTGACTGATGATGTGCTGCTGCTGGTCGTCTGGGGACTTTAAATAAGCATTTAAAAAATTACAATTAAAGCCAATGTTGTTTGAAGGACTTGCCTTCAATAAAGGAATGTCAAAAGGTTTCATTTTTACCCTAAAACTGTTTTATTTTGCCCTATTTTAATGTATTTTACGCTGTTAAAATAGAGTGTTTTTATGATAATTTAAAAAAATGATGTATGGGAGCATTTTAAAGTTATAATAATTTCAATTTTCGCAATTTTTTAAAGACACTACAAAATGCTTAACAAACCCAATTTGTCCCACTTGCCAATGTCGGCAATCACTCGTTTGTTGTTTTTAATCAACCGTAGAGCAAAATTTGAAAATGCCTGTGCGGTGGAAAAACACATCGCCAAGCGAAAAGCACGAGCCGACATTCCCAAATCTTTGCGTAAAATTTGCGACATTTCGCATAATGATATAATGGAGCGAGAAGTCATCACCCTTAGCCCAAAGCACGGTAAAAGTACGGCAACGCTGATGTATTTGCACGGTGGGGCGTATGTGTTTGATTTGGTCAGTCAGCATTGGCAACTGGTTGAATATTTGATTAAAAATGGCGGTATTAGCGTGGTTGTGCCGATTTATCGCCTTGCCCCACAAGGCACAGCAGACACAGAGTTGCCGTTTGTGTTGGCGGTGTATGATAGAGTGTGTGCAATGAGCGACAGGGTGTTTGTGGCAGGCGACAGTGCGGGTGGGAATTTGGCGATGAATTTGACGCTCTCCTTGCGTGATAAGGGCGTGGCGTTGCCAAAGCGTTTGTTTTTGTTTTCGCCGTGGCTGGATTTGAATACCGATAATCCTGATATTGACGAAAAATTACAAGCAAAAGACCCAATGCTGGCGGTGGACGGCATCAGGTGGTGTGCTGGACTTTGGGCAAATGGGGCGGATTTAAATTCGCCACTGCTTAGCCCAATCTTTGCCGATTTGACAGGCTTACCACCCTTGCATATCTATCAAGGGGAAAATGATATTTTCTGCCCTGATGCCAAAAAACTTGCCCAAAAAGCAAGCGAGCAAGGAGCGGATTGTACCTTAAATCTTTATGAGAATGCCTTTCATGTCTTTATGGCATTGCCAAAACTATTGCCAGAAGCAAGGGCGGTGCTTGATGATGTGATTGAAAGAATGAAATAAGACAAACGCCGTCCAAGTGGAAATTTGGGCGGTGTTTTATTTAAAAATAAATTTTGCAAAATATGATTTTATGATAAAATATTTTATTTTAATCCATTGCCATGTACGAACAATTACGCTTATCCAATCAAATCTGCTTTCCACTTTACGCCATTTCCAAAGAAATCGTTCGCAGGTATTCGCCCTTTTTGGACGAGCTTGATTTGACTTATCCGCAGTATCTGGTGATGCTGAGCCTTTGGGAATTTGGTGAGCAGAGCGTGGGCGAGATTGGCGAAAAGTTGCACCTTGACAGCGGGACGCTAACCCCCCTATTAAAACGCTTGCAAGCCAAAGACTTAATCACACGCACCCGTAGCCAAACAGACGAACGCACCGTGATGATAACCCCGACCAATCAAGGGCGAGCCTTAGAGCACAAGGCGGTCGACATTCCAACCAAGATGGCGGACTGCTTTAACCTAACGGCTGATGAGATGGCGGTACTACAAAAAATCGCCCATCAAATAACCCTTTGATTTTTATTTAAAATTTAAAAAGCACAAAATTCGTGGAAAAATTTTATAAAAAATATTGCACACAATTTAATTTTAAACTATAATAATTTCATCAATAATTAACGCTTTGGAGCAATTTATGAAAATCTTTTATCACACTTCGGCAACCGCCACAGGTGGACGAAACGGTCATACTCGTGTAGATGACGGCTCAATTGGCTTTGATTTGGTCGGCTTTCAAAACACAGACGGCAAAACTGGCACCAACCCAGAACAGCTGTTTGCGATGGGTTATGCGGCGTGCTTTGACAGTGCGATGAACCATGTCGCCCCAAGTTTGGGCATCAAACCGACCAAGTCCAGCACCACCGTTGCGGTCGGTATCGGTCAAAAGGCGGAAGGGGCGTTTGCATTGGATTTGGACATCACCGTTAGCGTTGAAGGCGTGAGCCGTGATGATGCCAAAAAATTGATTCAAAAAGCCCACGAAGTTTGCCCGTATTCTAATGCAACTCGTGGCAATGTGGAGGTGCGTTTGCATGTGAAAGTGATTGACGAGTTTGATTTGTGATTTTATGCAATTTATAAAATCAGACAAATTATAAAGATGCACAAAAATCCCCCAATTCATACTGGGGGGTTTTGTCTTTGGCTAAGTTAATTTTGATTATTTTTTATTCATCAAATAATCCGCCACCGCTTGATACGCAGGCAATGACCATGGGTCGTTATTGGCGTTGCTGGCGATTGGGTTTGATGAGAAACGCACCAAAACCATCTCGGCTTTTGGATCAATATAAATCGCCTGACCGTGAATGCCTCGTGCCATATACGCACCGTTGTCGTTGTGCGTTACCCACCACATGTTGCGATAGCTCCACCCTTTTAAGTTCGGATAGCCGCCTGTGGAGAATTTGGCACGGTCGCCACCTTTTTGGGTGTCAGCAACCACTTCGGGAGCGATGATTTGCTTGCCGTTGAATTTGCCGTTATTACGCATCATCTCGCCAAACATCGCCATATCACGCAAGTTTAGACTCATGCCACCGCCTGCAAAGGGAATGCCCGAACCGTCAATTTGCATATAGCCGTCCACATTTGCCCCAAGTGGCTTTAAGAAACGCTCAGAAAACAGCTCGTCCACGCCTTTGCCTGTGGTGCGAGCGATGATCCATGCCAGCACATCAGTGTTCACCGTTTTGTATTCAAAGCCTGTGTCGTGCGGGTGGTCGGCTTTCTCGACAGTCGTTAGGTATTCATAAGTGTTCTTAGGACCAGAATAACCCGGCTCTTGCAGACCTGGCGTGCTTGCCTTGCCAAAAGCGTGAATCTCTGCCTCTGGGTCGGCATAATCCTCGCTGTAATCAAGCGATGCCGTCATGTCCATCACTTGACGCACGGTGGCATCTTTCCATGCAGAAGTTTTTAGTTCTGGCACATAATGGGTTACTAATTTGGTGTCATCAATCACACCCTCATGCACAAGCTGTGCTGCTAGTGTGCCTGTAAAACTTTTGGTAACCGACATCAAAAGGTGTGTGCCTTCTGGCTTTAACGCCCCAAAATAATTCTCATAAACAATCTTACCCTTGTGCAGCACAATCATGCCATCGCCATAGACTTTGCGAACAAAAGCATCCTCCACCGTCATTGGCTTGGTGTCAAACATGGGAACAAAGCTGACATTGCCGATGTTTTTGTCAAGTGCCACAGGGAAAGTGTAGCGGTCTTGTTGGGCGGCAGAGACCACTTTGGTCGGCGTGATGCTTCGCACATTGCTAAATGCCCAACGAATGTATGGGTATTGCTGAGCGTTTAATAGATTCACCGTTTTGTCAGCAGGTGGCGGAAAGCCTTGCATGATGCCTAATTTGACAGGGTCAGACTCGATGCCATCTGGATAAGTGGGCGTGTCAGATTTGGCGGCTGGCTGCGAGGTGGCTTGTGGTTTGTGGCTTTGAGCGTGGCTTTGGCAAGCAGACAGCGTTAAAGCAGACAAGGCAAGCCCCATCATCAGATACAATGGTTTGATTTTCATCACAATTTCCTATATTAAGTTCAATTTGGTTAAAAGTTGGATTAAAAACTTTAAGAGATACATCCCTAAAATTTATTATAAAACATCTTGAAAACGCAAGATAGAGACAAAATGCGAAAATTTCAGGGTAAAAATAGGAAATTGACCATTTTAAAAGAAGATTTTAAAAGAAATAGAAGTAAAAAGCACGCACCGATTAAATTGCAAATCCAAATAAAAATTTCATTTCCCAAAAACCCAATTTAAATGTTAAGCGTGCCAATATTACCCATTTTTACCCTAAAATGGTGTGATTTTGACATTTTTTTGTTTGCTTATTTTTTGTTAGAATAGGATGAAATTCATTTTTTTAACGGAGTTTATGATGAGCTTAAATAATCTAACAGTTTTGGGTGCGGGCGTTTTGGGTTCGCAAATTGCCTTTCAAGCGGCGTTTCACGGCGTGAAAGTGGTGAGCTACGACATCAACGAGCAAGCCTTAGCAAACGCCAAAAAACGCTATGACGCATTGGTCGGCGATTACAAAAAAGATTTGAGCGCCAGCGATGAGCAAATCGCCCAAGCCTTTGACAATTTGACCCTATCGTCTGATTTGAGCGAAGCGGTAAAAAATGCCGACATCATCATTGAAGCCGTGCCTGAGAATTTGGAACTGAAAAAGCAAGTTTGGGCGGATGTCGGACAGCTTGCCCCTGCTCACACCATTTTTACCACCAACACTTCTACGCTACTGCCAAGTGCGTTTAATGAAGCCTCTGGCGACAAATCTCGCTTTTTGGCACTACACTTTGCCAACCGCATTTGGGTGCAAAACATCGTGGAAGTGATGGGAACGGCGGATACCGATCCAGAAGTCGTCAAAGCCACCGAACAATTCGCCCGCCAAATGGGCATGGAGCCAATCGTCCTGCACAAAGAGCAAGCAGGCTACATCATCAACAGCTTGCTTGTGCCGTTCTTGCACGCCGCCAGCCACCTGCTTGCCAATGATGTCGCCAGCGCCAAAGACATTGACAAAGTATGGCGTATGGCGTCAGGCTCGCCCAAGGGTCCGTTTGAGGCGATGGATACGGTGGGACTTCGCACCGTGCATACCATTCACTCTGCCAAAGCTGAGGCGACAGGCGATCCTTTGACCGCTCACTTTGTCGAAATTTTAAAAAGTGAGTACCTTGATAAAGGCAAAACAGGTCGTGAAAGTCGCTCAGGCTTTTATGAGTATGACGACAACGGCAAGGTGATTTTGGATTAAGATCTGATCATCATTGTGACTGAGCCGATCCGCCTTAGACACTCTTGGATGTCTTAGCACAATGACAAACCGCTCCCCCCAATCAAATGAGGGGCTGAGCGCTTTTTTGTTTTTTGGATCAGTCCGCTGAATTTTTTGAGTTTGATGCTTTTTTTGGGGTGTTCGTCGGTTTAAAAACTCCCATTTTTACCCCAAAATTTTCCAATTTTGACCTATTTTATAATAACAAAATCCATTAAAATAGCAAAATTTATGATGATGCGTTCACATGGCACTCCACGATAACGGTTATGTTTTTAAACCTGACGAACAGCCCTTCATGGCAGGCTCGCCTGCGTCGCCCATTCACAAGGGCAAGCGCAAATTGGCGTATGTGCTGATTGGGCTGTTGCTCATTTTTTGTGCAGGTTTGCAAAATGGACTACTCTCTGCCAATGTGCCGCAAATGCGTGGGGCGTTGGCGCTTGATGTGATGCAAGGCGTGTGGGTGCAGTCGGCGTATCTGATGGGTAATGCGGTCATGGGATTTATGTGGCTAAAAATCCGTCAGCATTATTCTTTGCAAAAGTTTGTGCGTTGGACATTACTGCTCATGTTTGTCAGCAACATGCTCCAAACTTTCAGCAATCGTTTCGAGCTTGAACTCATCGCTCGTTTTGTCATGGGCGTTGGCACGAGCGGGCTTCTGACTTTGGGCATGTTTTATTCCATGCAGACCTTTCGAGCGGGCAGTGCGTTGATTCCACTTGCTCTATCGGCGGGGCTGATGCAGGCGGTGTCTAGCCTGTGTTACATGATTTCGCCCACACTGATGGCAGATGGCAACATTGAGGCTATTTTTGTTTTTCAGCTCGCCATCACGCTCATTTGTCTGTCGGCGGTGCTATGGCTGCCCCTACCAAAGGGTTATCACGAGCCGTCTTTGACTTGGCAAGACTGGCTAACTTTTGGGCTGTTTGCCACAGGCATGGCACTTTTGTGTGGCTATTTGAGCTTGGGCAATGTACTGTGGTGGACGACCAACTGGCTTGGGTTTTTATTGGCTGGTGGCGTGGGCTTGATTGGCTTGGCGTTGTGGTTTGAGGCGGGACGAGAGAGACCACTCATTAACTGGCATTGGATTTCGGCACGGCAGATTGCCTATTTTTTATTGATGGCGATGATGACACGGCTGTTTACCACCGAGCAGAGCGTTGGGGCAGGGGGCGTGCTAAACCTGATGGGACTGTCAAGTGAACAGTTGTACGATTATTATAAAATCATCTTTTTGGCAAGTCTGGCAGGGCTTGTGATGAGTATCGTTACCCTAAACCCCAAAGATGTGCGTAAAAACACCGTCATCGCCCTGTTTGGCATTGCGTTGGGGGCGTATTTGGACATTGGCGTTACGGTGGATACGCCTGTGTCGCATTTTTATGTGAGCCAAGCCTTGATCGCTTTTGCCACTTTTTACTTCTCAGGGCCTGTGATGTTAGAGGGTATGGTGCGAGCGATTGCCGAGGGCATTGACCAGATTGCAGGTTTTATCGCCGTGTTTTCGGCAACCCAAGTTTTGGGCGGACTTCTGGGCAATGCCGTGTTTGGGGCGTATGTGAACATCAAAACCACAGAACATTTATCAAATCTCGCCGCCCAAATCGTGCTTGACAACGGCACCATCACCGCCCAAAACGCCACGCAAGCGATGCAAATGGCGAATATGGAAGCTCGTATTTTGGCGTATAACGATTTGTTTTTTGTCATTTGGGTGGTGGTCAGTGTGATGTTTGCCGTCAAATTTGTGGTGTGGGCGTATCGGCGGTATCATAAAATTGATGTGCTTGAAGTGGAAATGCAAAAACTGCAAGCCTATTTGGAAAGTACAAAAGCTTAACGATGAATTTAAAATAACTTATTGATTTAGTTTGTTAAATGAAATTTAAGTTTGATTTTAAAACTTAAAATTGGCAAAGCGAGAACCAAAATGACCGACAACAATCCAACAAACAACAATGATTTGCCAAATGACGCACAATCAGCACAAGATCAAACTTGGCAACCCAAGAAAAAATCCCCTGCCAAACGCTTGCTCGTTTTAGCACTGCTCATCGCAGGGGTGATTGGGATTTTGTACGCTTATCAACTACCGCCTTTTTCGCCTAGTTACATCGAGACCAACAACGCCTATGTGCGTGGCAAGCCCACCCAAGTCAGCCCAAAAGTGGCAGGCTATGTGCGTCAGATTATGGTGCAAGATTATCAGTTTGTGGAAAAAGGTCAGCCCCTTGTGCAGATTGAAACCGACCAATACGAGATGAGACTTGCCCAAGCCAAAGCAGGCGTGCTAAGCCAACAGGCGACTCTTGGCAAAATCAAGCAAGCCCAAAATTCCGCCGCCGCCAATGTCGCTGTGATGGATGCTAATATTGAGTCGGCAAAGGTCAATCTTGCCAACGCCAAAGCCCAGCACGCACGACTGGCAGAGCTTGTCAAAATGGACGCCGTGTCTCGTCAGGATTTTGAAAACTCGCTTGCCAATGTGCAAAAAGCCGAAATCGCCGTCTTACAAGCCCAAGCCCAAAAGAAAAATGCCGAACAAGAGATTGCCAATGTTGTTGTCAATGAAAAGAGCAATCTGGTGGCGATTGACAATGCCAAAGCAGGGCTTGAACTTGCCGAATTGGAGCTGTCGCAAACCTTGATTAAAGCCCCGATTAGCGGACGGCTGAACGAGATTTTGGTCAAAGAAGGTCAGCTTGTGGCGGTGGGGGCGAATTTGATGAGCATTGTGCCGTCTGATTTGTGGATTGTTGCCAATGTCAAAGAAACCGAAATTAGCCAAATCGCCATCGGACAACCTGCAACCATCACGGTGGATGCACTTGGCAGTAAGCAAGTTTTGACAGGCAAAGTGGTGCAAATCGCCCCTGCCACAGGCTCAGAATTTAGCGTCAATAAAACCGACCCTAGCACGGGCAATTTTATCAAAGTCGCCCAACGAGTGCCTGTCAAAATCGCCTTTGACAACCCAACTGACGCCAGCCAAATCCAAATGGGAATGAGTGCGGTGGTGAGGATTGATAAGGTAAAAGAATGAACACTTAAAAACAGCATCAAAAGCACCGCCCAAGTAAAACTTGGGCGGTGTTTTTATACCCTAAACCTCAAAACTATAATGATTTCAACCCAAAACACAACAAAATTTTTTTCCGTTCGTGGTGAGCCTGTCGAACCATGAATGAAAAAACCGCCACCCTTCGACAAGCTCAGGGCGAACGGTTTTTGTAGTATTTTAATATGAATTGAGCATACCACATTGGGCGTGTAACACCCCACCCCACCAAAAAAACAATTCTGTGGTAATTTTGTGTTCGGTGGGTATAGCATACCAATTGAACTTAAAAATTGACACGGATTTGTAGGGACGCATCGCATACGCCCTTTGGTTTTTTGGCATATCACATACGCCGTTTGTAAATTCATCAGGACAAATGCCATTCACCCTTACGGTGGTAAAATTTGGCTGATGTGTTTTGAGGTTAATTAACCATACATGCTATTCATTTAACCTCAAAAGCTGCCACAATTCATCTTTTTAAATCTGGGCAAGCTGACTGATGAGTAAATATCCACAAAAAAGCTCCCAAATTTCGCCCATCATCCTTTATAATGAGCAAAACACCCCCATATCTTTTATAATTTTAACAACTAGGCAGAAAGCTCATGGCACTAAATACCGCCACCGAAATCATCGAAGACATCAAAGCAGGCAAAATGGTCATCCTTATGGACGATGAAGACCGTGAAAACGAGGGCGACATCGTCATCGCAGCCAGTCACATCACCCCCGAGGCGATCAATTTCATGATCACGCACGCCCGAGGCTTGGTGTGCCTGACCATCACTGAAGAGCGTGCCGAACAGCTTAATCTGGGACTGATGAGCGACAAAAATGGCTCACAGTTTAGCACCAATTTCACCGTCTCCATTGAGGCAGCGACAGGCGTCACCACAGGTATCTCCGCCACTGACCGCGCCCTGACCGTGCAGCGTGCCATCGCCCCTTATGCCAAGCCCACCGACATCGTCAGCCCAGGGCATATTTTCCCCATCATCGCCAAAAAAGGCGGCGTGCTGCACCGAGCAGGACACACCGAGGCGGGCTGCGACTTGGCACGCCTAGCGGGGCTTGAGCCATCATCGGTGATTTGTGAAATCATCAAGCCAGACGGCGAAATGGCTCGCCGTGATGACCTGGAAATCTTTGCCAAAGAGCACGGGCTAAAAATCGGCACCATCGCCGACCTTATCCACTACCGCCTGACCAACGAGCAGACCGTCGAACTCATTGACAGCAGCACACTAGATACCGAGTTTGGCACTTTCAAACTACATCGCTTTAAAGAATATGGCGCCAGCGAGACGCACATCGCCTTGGTCAAGGGCGACCCAAAAAATGGCATCAGCACCGTGCGAGTACATAGCCTAAACCCGCTCAAAGACCTGTTTGGCGCCCATGTCAAAGACGGCTGGGACATGCGCCTAGCACTACAAACCATCGCAGACAGCGAACAAGGCGTGTTTTTGTGGATCGCTGATGGGCGAGTGCTCGATGTCAGCGCCGCCATAGACAAATGCCATCAACACAGCAGCGTGCATGAAGAAAGCGAGCCCTACCGCACCATCGGTGTCGGCGCACAGATTCTCAAACTCTTGGGCGTAGAAGACATGCGCCTATTATCAAGCCCTGCCAAATTCAATGTCTCAGGCTTTGACCTAAACATCGTAGAATCCATCAGCGCACCGAAATAACATCACAAAATCTGCCCCAAGCATTCACACAAATTTACAGTTTGGTCATGTTTGGGGCAGATTGGCGAATTTTAAGACAGACCTTATACAAATGTTTGCCTACCTTAACCAATAAACCCGCCCAAGTTATGTATAATTGACCCAAGAGCAATTCTCTTACTAGGTAAATTTATTTAGTAAATTTATTTAATAAATTTTAAAGAAATCAACAACATAGGAAAATTATCATGATTTGGTCAATTATTGTAGGTTTGGTTGTAGGTCTGTTGGCACGAGCCATTAAACCCGGTGCAGACAGCATGGGCTGGATTCTCACCATCATTCTAGGCATGGTCGGTGCGTCGGTGGGTGGATTCATCGCAAGCGCACTTGGCATCCACACAGATGGCGGCATCGGCGGTCTCATCATCTCGGTCATCGGCGCCATCATCGTGCTATTCATTTATGAATTGATCGCTGGTCGTACCAGACGCTGATTTTGGGCAATTTTATAAAAAAAGCAGAAAAGTTTTTTCTGCTTTTTTTATTTGGCGGGTATTTTGCTTAGACGGCTTAGAATTTGACATTCACACCTAGGCTAAAATTTCGCCCCATCTGCGGGATATAAGACAGATGCGACTCGTGCGCATAGACTTTCTCGTCAAGCAGGTTGTTGGCGTTAAAGAACACAGAATAATCCAGATCATCTTTGTAGTTTTGGTAAGTCAGACCCAAATTGAGCAGATGATGCCCTTTGGTCGGCGCCTCAAATTTGGAGATCTTATCTTGATCAAAAGTGCGTACATACTCCAGACTACCCGACCATTTGTCATCAAAATCTGCCTTCACACGAGTCCCCAGACGCATCGGCGGCAGGCGTGGCGTGTGGCGGTCTTCTTGGGCGGAATAGACTTTGGTGTCAGGATTGCCCCACCCACCCAAAATAAGATCCGAAACAATCGGCGGCATGTCGTGCAGCTTGCCTTTGACATAGTCACCAAAGACAGACACATGATACACATCGTTTAGCTGATAGCCCACCTTCGCCTCCACCCCATAAAACCTAGCAGGGCTTTGGTCATAGCGGTTGATGCGGAGTTTTTTAAGATGATTGACTCTGGCTGTGCCTAGATATTCGTTGATCGTGGACAGATAAATATAATTATCAAAATCGTACAAATAGCCTGCCACCGCATAGTCCAATTTATCGCCATTAAACTTCAAGCCCAACTCATAATTATTGGATTTTTCTTTGGTGAGATGACGGTTGCCAATCTCAAAAGAATTGGTGGCAAGGTGCATGCCATGCGTGTACAGCTCTTGGCTGTTTGGCAGGCGCTCTTGGTGCGATGCGTTCAAAGACAGTGTATATTGTGGCAAGAATTTCCAATGCACGCCCAGCGCATAAGAGCGAGCCGTATTCTTATGCGGCTTTGTGGCAGCCAAAGCATCATCGATCGCAGCTTGTAGCTTTTCTGGGTTTAGCCTTAGGCGGCTGCGCTCTTTCATGATGTCTTGGATATGGTCGGTATCATAATCCATCGCCACCTTTTGTTTTTCAAGGCGAGTACCAAATTCAACCGACACACTGCCCACATCATACTGACCCATTGCAAATAAGGCTTTGTTTTTTAGGACATTTTGGGTCAAAAGCTGGCGCTTACGCCATTCGGTTTGTGTGGATAGGGCGCTGTTGTCTTGCTCGGTGTACTGCACACCCCACAGGGCTTTGAGTCGGTCGGTTGGCGTGTGCGTCAGCTCCACTCGTGCCACCTTGCCTTTATTCATAAAAGAAGTGGTGACGACATCACCTTCTTTTTCATCGTGCTGATAATCCACATAGCCCACATTAGCACGCACCTTATCTACAAATGGCGCAGGGTTGTCCCACTCAGTGCGCAAATCATAGCGGCGAGTGGTCAGATCCACAAATGGCGCACCGTGACCATCATGCTTTCGGTGCACGCCGTGCGAATGGTTGAAATTCTCAAGAGCGTGGTCGGCGCAGTCTGGGCGTGGGTTGATGTAATTGACATCATCTTCATTGATGAGCTGCGGGTAAGTCGCCAAATATGGTCGATCCCACAGGCTGTCAAAGATAGAAATCACCCCACAGCCTTCATAGATGGCATTGTGCGCAGGCAAGCCGTACTTATCTTTGCGCTCGCTCACCGCCACACCCACATAGCCTGCATCCCCAATCCAAGACACACCCAAACTGCCAGATTTTGAATCTGCCCAGCTTTCAGGCAGATGATCAAAATGATAATTTTGAATGGTGGATAAATCCTGCTCCAAGATCGCTTTTTGTCTTAGATAGCCCGCCTCATCGCTGATAAAATAAGTCTTATCTCGCCAAGAAAGCGGTGTGCCATCTTTAATGGCTTGCCATTCTTTTTCCAAAGCAGCCAGACGCTCTGGGGCTTTGACATAGCGGTCGATTTGGTTTTCATTGTCAAAAGTGGTGTAGGCGTAGTTTGGTGTGCGGTAGTTGCCAGCAGATTTGCCAAGACCTTCTAAATGCACGGCGACATTTTGCCCCATCGCAAAAGTAATCGCCCCCGTGCCAAGCTTTTCGTTATTTCCTGTATTAAACCGCAGACCAGCCTCACCGACGATGGGCTTGGCAGGCATTTTTGTGGGAATTTTATTATCAACAATATTTACCGCCCCTGCCGAATTACCCGACTTATAAAGCAAAGTACTCACCCCTCGTACCACCTCGGCTTGTTTGGCAAGTACAGTATCTACCATGACCGCATGATCTGGTGACAGGTGCGCCATGTCGATGACATCAGCATTGTTTTGCAAAATGGTGATGCGCTTACCCTCTTGCCCACGAATGATCGGTGCAGATGCTCCACCGCCAAACTGATTGGAATGAATGCCCAGCTCACCATCCAAAGCATCGCCAAGCGTGGTGGCTCGCTGTTTCAACTCGTTGGCACGCACGGTTACATCCGAGACATTCTCCCTGCGACCTAGCAAATTAGTCTGGGTCCCCGCACCACTCACCGTCACCACCAGCGTATCCATCGTCACGCTTGGCTCGTCAGACACCTCATCATCAGCATGTGCCGTATGCGCAAAAAAAGCCGTCATCACAGCCAAATACAGCGCATTTTTTGTCATTTTTGTCATAACATTAGCCCAATAAAAAGAATTTGGCAATATTATAACATCATTGTTAATAAATGCAATAACATAACTTTTTCAAGTATAAAAAAACCACCCAAAGAAACCTTTGAGCGGTTTGATAAATCTGAATCAAAAACTAGCGCAGTATTTGACCAGTCAAAATATCAATGATTTGGCTTGGCTGATCAAAGCCTAGACCCTGATCGTCCAAATAAGCGACTTGTTCACCAAAATACGCCATCGCCTCGCTCAAAGTGGTCGCTGACGGCTGACCGCTTGGGTTGCAACTGGTGGATACCAAAAACCCATAAGGATTGTCCGCAGTTGTCATCGCTTGGCAAAGATGGCGTAGGTTTGGCTGATGGGTAACGCGCACCGCCAGCGTATCAAAACCACCCGTCAAAACCTTCGGCAGTCGCACCGATTTTGCCACAGGCACAAGCCAAGTTTGGGCTTGTTTGGCATTTGCTAGGTCAAACGATGCATTCAGTGTGTGCATTTTTTGTTCAAGCTGTGCCTGAGTGTTATTGGATAAATCCGCAAGCAGCGGCATTAATTTCTCCACGCTGTCGGTCAGCACGATCAAGCCTTTATGCTCTGGGCGAGCTTTTAGGGCAAAAATTCGCTCAATCGCCGCCGCATTCATCGCATCACAGCCCAAGCCCCACACGCTTTCGCTCGGATACGCAAGCACACCGCCCGCCTTGACAAAATCCGCCACCCAAGCCATGTGTGTCGGCATAAACACCTTAGGCTCTGCCATAGCGACCCCCTACTTGACACACCAACCCCAAAATTTCAAGCTCCATCAGCTGCGCCAACAAACTGCCTGCATCCATCGCCGTGCGTGCCACCAATGCGTCCAAATCCAGCGACGCATCGCCAAGCACGCCCCACACCGCTTGCAAATGCTCTGGCACATCAGATGGCACGACAGGGCTTGGTGCAGGATTTGTGTTTGGCTCTATGGCAGACTTTGTCATTGGCGTTTTAACATCATCAGCTGCCGACTCGCCACGAGTAAAAGTCTTTGGCAAATGATCATAAGCAATTTCGCCATTTAAATCTTCCAAAATCTGATCAGGATGATAAATCAGCGTCGCCCCTTCACGAATCAGATGATGGCAGCCTTCGGCATTTTTATTATCAATCAAACTTGGCACACAAAAGACCTGCTTACCCTGCTCAGCGGCTAGGCGTGCCGTGATGAGCGAGCCACTTTGCAAAGCAGCTTCTGTCACCACAGTCGCCAAAGACAGCCCTGCCACCAAGCGGTTTCGCCTTGGAAAAGTGTGCTTACTGGCAGGCGTGCTGGGCAAAAGTTCGGTAATCAGCACACCACCTTGTTGAATGATTTGGGCGAATAGGGCATTGTGATTTTTTGGATAACACACATCAATGCCTGTCCCCATCACACCAATGGTGCGTCCAAAATCCGCCGTCTGACTCATCGCCCCCAAATGTGCCGCACGATCCACGCCCTGAGCCAGACCGCTGGTAATGCTAAATCCTGATTGCACCAGATATTGAGCCATGTCAAAAGTGATTTTTTGGGCATGCTCGCTGGGATTTCGGCTACCAACCATGGCAATCTGTCGATCCGCCAACCGCTCGACATTGCCACGATAAAACAACACAGGCGGCGGGTCGTAGATGTTTTTGAGCTGGTTTGGATACTTTTCATCATCCAAAAACAACAGCCCATACGCCCCACGAGCCACTTCATCAAACACCCTTGCCACAAACGCAAGCACATCTTGGGCATCATCAAAGCGTTTGACATGGGCGGCATGCACCGACAGCGAACGCCAGTCCCGCCCCCGTGCCAGTGCCGACTTCGCATCGCCAAAGGCATCGATGAGCTTATAATAAGACGACAGCGATGTATTGACAATGTACCACAATGCCAATACCGCAGCCTGCTGATTAAGTGCTTGATATTGCATGAAAAATTCTTAGTTAGGGTTGTTAAATTTTAAAAATCATAAAAATGGGTGATGCACCCATGAATGGTAAGGTTATCACAAAATTAGGTAATCGTGTAGGGTGGGCACAGCCTGCCATTTCAAATGCAAGTCTTTGAATTTGTTGGGTTTTCGTTGCACTCAACCCAACCTTGTATCTCACCACCAAGACTAGCTATCTTGGTGATGGCATGGTAGATTATACCATCACCCTAAGTTACTTGGTAGTTTCTACCCAACCTGAGTACTTTGATGCTGTCTCGTAGATTAAACCCAAGTAGCTTTCTTATCATCGTACAATCTGAATGGTATCCAAGCGCTTGATTGATTTTCAATCATGACGCTGAATGAACAAGGCTAGATGACAATGACTTATTATGTTGGTATTGATGTTAGCAAGCACAAGCTGGATGTGGCTTGGCTTAAAGAGTTAAGTACAATGAAAGTCAAAACCAAAGTCTTTAATAATCACTTTGATGACTTTGAACACATCATTCATTGGCTTAAAACCAATCTTGGTGCAAGTGTCAGCTTTAACGACATTCATCTTATTATGGAAGCCACAGGGGTATATCACGAACCTTTGGCGTATTATTTACACGATTTAGGCTTTAAAGTCTCTATCATCAATCCTGCCTTTGTCAAACACTATGCGGACAGTTTAGGCGTAAGACAAAAGACAGATAAAAAAGACAGTATTGTCCTTGCCAGATATGGCAGAGCCACCCACCCTGATGCTTGGATTGCCCCAAGTATTGAAGCTCGTCATTTAAAGTCTTTGCTTTCTCGTCTTGATGCTCTAAATGAAGACTTACAGCGAGAAGAAAACCGCAAAGAAAAAGCAGAAGTGGCAGACACAACCCCCATTGTTAAACAATCCATTGACGAGATGATTGTGGCATTAAAATTGGCAATCAGCAAATTAAACGATGACATTGACACTCATATCAACAACCACCCCAAACTTAAAGAAGAGCAAACACTCTTACAAAGCATCAAAGGAGTGGGACAGGTGGTGTCAAGACAAATGCTTAGTTTGTTTAATACCAAACAATTTAACAATGCCAAACAAGTCTCTGCTTTTTTAGGGTTGATTCCCAAACAACAAGAATCAGGATTGTTTAAAGGCAGATCAAGACTTGCCAAAACAGGCAATGCTCAATTAAGAGCTAAGCTGTATATGGCAGCAGTCGTTGCCACCAAGTACAATCCAGACATTAAAGACCAATACGAACGCTTACAACAAAATGGCAAATGCAAAATGCAAGCTTTATGTGCTTGTATGCGTAAATTGGTGCAAATCTGCTTTGGTGTGATCAAACACCAAACTCCCTACACCCCACAAGTTAGGATAGATAATATGGCTTGACAAGGGGTGGGGAGAGATGGTATCTACAATATCTCAAAAAATTCAATGGCTTATGCCTAAACAGTGGGTAAAACCCACCCCAAACGACTATATTGCCTTCTCGGTTCGGTTGGTATATTTTATCAAATCCCAAACCACACTCATTGAAAAACAGCCAACACAAATGGCTGGCTGTTTTTACAAAATCGCTTATTTGGCGGTGACAAATTTTTGGATTTCTGCCGCCACCAGTGCCGCGTCATTATCCAGCACCGTCACAAACTGCGGCTTGTCTTCTAGCCCCACTGTGTGAGCAGGTCTTGGCAAATCCACCTTGCCCAAAGACTCGGTCATCGTCTCTTCAAATTTGATGGGCAATGCCGTTTCGGCGACGACGATTTTCTCGCCTGCCTTTTTCACATCCAGTGCCACTTTCACGCCATCTGCGGTGTGCGGGTCAATCAAGCGACCTGTCTCAGCATGGACTTTTTTGATGGTATTTAGGCGGTCAGCGTGCGTGGATTTGCCCGCCACAAAGCCAAATCTGCCCTGAATGTCGCCCAATTTGTCCTTAACATCAAAGCCCTTACCCGCCTTGACATCACCAAATAAAGCACGCACCTTATCGGTGTCTTTGTCCAGCAATAAATACACAAAACGCTCAAAATTAGACGCTTTGGAGATGTCCATTGATGGGCTTGAAGTCACATAAGTCTCGCTGGCTTTGCGTGGGGCGTATTTGCCTGTGTTGAAAAATTCGTTCAACACATCGTTTTCGTTGGTCGCCACGATTAAGCGATCAATCGGCAAGCCCATCTGTTTGGCGATGTGTGCCGCACAGACATTGCCAAAGTTGCCAGACGGCACGCAGAAACTTACCGTCTCATCATTGCTGTCGGTCGCCCCAAAATAGCCTTTAAAATAATAAACCACTTGGGCAAGAATACGACCCCAGTTGATAGAATTGACCGTACCTAGGCTGTACTTCGCCTTAAAATCTGCATCTTCTTGCAGTGCCTTCACGATGTCTTGGCAATCATCAAACATCCCATCAATGGCGATGTTGTGGATATTTTTGTCATCTAGGCTGTACATTTGGGCGCGCTGGAACGCACTCATTTTGCCATGTGGCGACATCATGAACACTTCAATATTGTCTTTGCCACGCAAGGCGTACTCTGCCGCAGAACCTGTGTCGCCTGAAGTTGCACCGATGATGGTCAGACGCTCGTTTTTTTGTTTTAGCACATATTCAAAGGCATTACCCAAAAACTGCATCGCCATGTCTTTAAAGGCAAGCGTTGGACCATTGGACAATTCAAGCAAAGCAACATCGTCATACAGGCGAGTCACTGGCGTGATGTCATCGCTATTAAAGGTCGCCTTGGTGTAAGTCTTGTCAATCAACGCCTTTAAATCCACCTGCTCAATGTCAGTGGCAAACAGACTCATGATGGCAAAGGCAAGCTCGGCATAAGACAGATGGCGCCACTCATCCAAAGTCGCACGGTCAATCTGCGGATAGTTCTCAGGCAACATCAAGCCGCCATCAGGCGCAAGCCCCATAAGCAGAACATCGCTAAATGACATGGGGGCGGTCTGCCCACGAGTGCTGATGTATTTCATACTTTTATCCCATATTTTACAAAATCAATAACTCAAATTTTAGCATAATTTTTAAGCAAAAACTAAAATTTTATCAAACGCCACTTCTTACAGTTTTTGTAATAAGCCATAATAAAAACCATCGCCATCATCTGCGTGCAATGGTAGGCACTGATAGCCGACCGCTTGCTTGATTTGGTTGGGTAGATTTAGGGTGAAATCCACCACTTTGGCGTTGGTATTTTTTGCCAAAAAATCAAGCAACTGGCTCTCATTTTCCGCCTTTAATAGCGAGCAGGTAACATATAATAAATAACCGCCCACCGCCAGCTGTTGCCACAAATTCACCAAAATTTCGCTTTGCAGTCTGACCGTCTGCTCAACATCAGACTCATCACGCAGTAGTGCAATGTCAGGGTGGCGACGCACCACACCTGTCGCCGTACAAGGGGCATCAAGCACAATCACATCAAAGGGTGTATCCGCCTGATATGCTCGTCCATCGGTGCAGATGATGTCAGCTTGGTCTGTGAGCTGTAAGCGAGCCAAATTCTCATGCACTCGCTGTAATCGGCGTTCGTCATTATCCAGTGCGACGGTATGTTTCATGTGGAACACCCCAGCTTTTGACAATTCAAGCATCTGTGCCAGCTTACCACCAGGGGCAGTGCAAGCATCAAGCAATGAAAAAGACGGCAAATTCAGACCTGCCAAAATATGCCCACAAAGCTGAGCATGGCGGTCTTGGACGCTGACCCAGCCATCGGCAAAATGTGGCAGGTTTTGGATTTTGACGCTGCCTTTAAGCCTAATGGCGGACGCATCTGCCATGCCAAGTGGCACGATTTGATGAGCGATGTTCGCCTGAGTGAGTAATTTTGCGTACTCATGCACGCTGGTAAATTTGGCATTCACTCTTAAAAACACAGGGGCGGATTGACGCAGATTTTGCCCCAAAAGCTCATAATATTCTTGGTGTTCTACACCCCAGTCCTGCTTGATTTGCTTGGCAAGCCAGTTGGGTAAGCTGTGATTTTTATCAACCTTTTTGCGGTATTTTTCACGGCTACTTGCCACTTTTCGCAAGATGGCATTGACCAGTCCTACGCCATAATTTTTATCAACCGCTTTTAGGGCGTTTAAGGTTTCGTTGATGGTGGCATACTCTGGCGTGGTCATATAAAGTAGCTCATACAGCCCCATATTCAACGCACAAATCATGCCCACATCGGTAGGCGGTGTCTTGATCAAACTCTCGCCAATACGATTGATGGCGTGCCACTGGCGGAGCGTGCCAAGCAACAGCTCATGAGCAAAGCCCCGCTCGTTGTCGCTCACATTGCCCAAAAAACCATCTAACAACAGCGACAAAGACTGTCCCTGATGGATTTTTTCAAGCGTTAAAATGACATTGGCGCGGACAGAGAGCTTTTGTTCAGACTTCACGATTTGCCCCATCTGCCACGCCAAGCATTTGCCCATCTTGCAATTTATCACCCACCGCGATTTGCTCAGCACTTAAGGGCTTGCCACCTGCCCACTGCATTTTGGTGATGTTAATCAAATGCTGTTTACCGTCATCATCGCCACAAGCAACCAAAATCGCTTTTTTGCCCACGCTGACGACCCTGCCAGCATTTTGCGTGCTAAGCTGATCGGCTTTGATTGGCAAGCATTCAAGGACTTTCACACGCTCGCCATCAATAAAGGTATAAGCGTTTAACGCACGGATTTGGCGAGCGATGGCGAAGGCGGATTTTGTCCAGTCAATTTGCCCTTCTTCGGTGGTGATTTTTTGAGCGTAATTTGCTTGAGTTTCGTCCTGTTTTTGGGCACCCGCTTGATATTTGGGCAAATCTTTTAACACTTCTGCAATCGCCTGTCCGCCAAGCTCGGCAAGTTTGTCATGCAAAGTTTGCGTAGTGTCTAGTTCATTGATTTTATAAGAAATTTTATAAAGCATATCGCCCGTATCTAGCCCCTGAGCCATCTGCATGATGGTAATGCCCGTCTCGTCATCGCCTGCCAAAATCGCACGATGAATCGGTGCCGCACCACGCCAGCGTGGCAGCAGCGAGCCATGAATGTTCAAACAGCCAAAGGTTGGTGTATTTAGCACGCCCAGTGGCAAAATCAGCCCATACGCCGCCACAATCATCACATCGGGACGATAATCAGCGAGCGTTTGCCGTGCATTTTGACCGTTTTCATGCTTTAAGCTAAAACTGACAGGTTGCTCCACAGGGATATGATGAGCAATTGCCAGCTCTTTGACAGGGCTGCAAGTCAGCTTTTGCCCACGCCCTGCCTTCCGATCAGGCTGTGTATAGACCGCCACGATGTCAATGTTTAAAGACGACTGCTCATCAATGAGCTTTTGTAAGGCGACTCTGGCAAACTCTGGCGTGCCTGCGAATACCACACGCATTTTTTGATTGGTTGTCATTATTTTCCCATTATTCTTTCAAAATCATTCAAACTTTTTATTTAAAAAACCCACTTTTAATAAGTAGCTCTTCTGTTACCTTACTGGTGGGTGTATTGTCCGACTTTGCACCGATTAGGCGTTCTAAATATCGTGCCACCAAATCTACTTCAACATTCACACTTCGCCCCACCGACCAATGCCGAGCGATGTTCGTCATCTCGGCGGTGTGCGGAATGATGTTCAGACAGACGACATTTTCGGACGGCTTGATGCGGTTGGTGGTTAGGCTGATGCCATCTACCGTGATGGAGCCTTTATCCGCCGTGTATTTCATCAGCTCAGGCGGAATCAGCACTTCAATATATACCGAGCGTGCGTCTTTGGCAATCTTGGCAATCCTGCCCACGCCATCCACATGACCTGCCACAATATGACCGCCAAAACGCGTGGTTGGCAACATCGCCTTTTCAAGGTTTAAAGTATCGCCCACCTTCCAAGCGCTCAATGCCGTGATGGACAATGTTTCCCGTGAAACATCCACCGCATAGCTGTCGCCATCTACCGCCACCACCGTCAAACAAATGCCATTTGACGCAATGGAATCGCCAAGTTTCACATCGCCAAAATCAAGATTTGGGGCGTGAATGGTCAATCTCACATCACCACCTGTTGGCGTGATGGCCGTCAGTGTGCCAGTCGCCTCTATGATTCCTGTAAACATATCTATCTCTTTTTATTGGGCTGTGGATAAGTTTGTGGAGTTATATATTTTATCTTTGCATGATGCGGCAAACAAGAACTTATCCACAGGTAAAAATTAGTAAAATTTATCAAAATTTTTGCTCGATTTTATTATTAAAAATCAAACACTTAAAAAATAAAAATCCAAAACATACCCGTAAACACAACCAACTTATCCACAGTCAATTATTCTGGCTGAACACACCCTAGGTTGCACCATTTTTAGCTGTGGATAACTTTATAGCTCATCAAGTTTTGGTAAATACCAATTTTAAATCAGTGCCGATGCGCTCATGACTCATCAGGGCAAATCGCTTTTGTTCAAAGAGCTTTTCTATCGTTAAGTCAAAGGCAGGGCGAGCTGTCGCCCCCAAGATGCACGGTGCTTGATAAATGATCAGCTCATCCACCAAATCCGCCTCAATAAAAGCCCCCGCCAGTCGTCCGCCAGACTCCACCAGTACATCATAGCACTGTTGCTGTTTAAGTTGGCTTAGCAAGCTAGGCAAATCCTCTCGCCAAAGCAGTACATCTGAGCGTTTAAATAGCTGATAATCACTGTCATAAGTTAAGCGAGCACTTCTATCCGCCACCACGACAGTCGGCTGAACGATACCAGCAACAGGCACACCCAAGCGATCCGAACGCACGGATAGGGCGGGATCGTCAGCCATCACCGTGCCAGAACCTGTGATGATGGCAGCACTGATTGCACGCAGTGTTTGCACATCTTCTCTGGCCTCATCGCCTGTGATCCACTTAGATTCGCCACTTTTCATGGCGGTGCGACCATCCAGACTCATCGCCATCTTAAGCCGAACATAAGGCTTGCCTGTCTGCATGGCGGTCAAAAACCCTACATTCAGTGCGTACGCCGCCTCTTGGCAAACACCGACACTTACCTGAATACCTGCATCGGTCAGCTTACGAATGCCAGAGCCTGCCACCAAAGGATTGGCATCAAGACAAGCCACCACCACTCGTGCCACGCCTGATTTAATCAACGCATCGGCACAGGGTGGCGTTCTGCCTGTATGACTGCACGGCTCAAGCGTCACATAAGCGGTCGCCCCAGCCACATCAAAACCCTGATTTTTTGCGTCATTTAATGCATAAATTTCAGCGTGTGGCAGTCCTGCCTTTGGGTGAAATCCACGACCAATTATTAAGTTATCTTTAACAATGACACAGCCGACATTCGGATTTGGCTTGGTGGTAAAACGCCCTTTTTTCGCCTCAGCGATTGCCAAATTCATATAATACACATCGGCTGATGTGTGATTTTGACCGCTCATTTGCTCGCTCAATAACAGCTCATTCATGTCATTTCTCAGCCGTCAAATCCGCATGGATATTGGCAAGCTCTGCCTGAAATGCCGCAATGTCCTGAAAATCTCGATAAATACTGGCAAAACGCACATAAGCAACATCGTCCAATGATTTAAGCTCAAGCATGACCACCTCACCCAAGATCTTGCTAGACACCTCACGCTCGCCCATGTTGCGAAGTTTATGCTCAATGCGACCGATGGTGGCATCGATTTCATCGGTGGTGACGGGGCGCTTTTGCAGCGGCAGCGAAATGGAGCGTCTAAGTTTGTTTTGATCATAAGGCTCAATACGACCGTTTGACTTGATGATGCGTGGCATCACCACTTCCACCACCTCAAAAGTCGTAAAACGCTCGCCACACTCCGTGCATTGACGGCGGCGGCGCACCTGCGCACCTGCTGCTGCCAGTCGAGAATCCATCACTTTGGTATCTATCGCATTACAATAAGGACAGTACATTTTAACCCTTTACTTTCCAATACAAAAACTTGAAAAAATCTTACCCAAAAGCTCATCCGCCGACATTTGCCCTGTAATCTCACCCAGTGCCTGCTGAGACAATCTTAGGCTTTCTGCCACCAATTCGCCTGCAAAAAACACGGTCAGCTGTTCCTTAGCGTCCAGCGTGTGAGCCTTGGCACGCTTGAGTGCGTCAATGTGTCTGGTACGAGCAATCAAGCTGTTTTCTGGCGGATGAAAGCCTACTTTATCTTTAAGTTTTGCGATCAGCTCATCAATACCAAAGCCTGTTTCACATGAAACATAAACTGGCGCAATATCCACCCCAGCCACATCAAAAGTTTCACATGAAACATTCAAATCCTGCAACAAATCAGATTTATTGGCGACCATCAGTAGTTTTTTTGACACATCGTCAAAGTTTTCGGTGGCAAATAGCTCTTTTGCCAACGCCACTGGGTCTTTTTCAGCCGCCGCATCATAAACCATCAATAGTACATCCGCCCGACTGATCGCATCGATGGCACGATGAATGCCAATTTGTTCAACCTTATCATCAGTCTGCCTTAGACCTGCCGTATCCGTCAAATGCACCGTCAAACCGTCCAGATTCACACGCTCTTCTAGCGTATCACGAGTCGTCCCTGCCACATCGGTTACGATGGCACGCTCCACGCCCGCCAGACGATTGAGCAGGCTGGATTTGCCTGCATTAGGCTTACCTGCCAGCACCACCTGCACACCATCACGCAAGAGCTGTCCTTGCTCAGCGGTCGCCAAAATACCGTCCAATTTCGCCAAAATGTCGTTGATTTTATTTTCGATCACACCATCGGACAAAAAATCCACATCTTCTTCATCAGGAAAATCAATGCTCGCCTCCACATACAGACGCAGCGTGGTCAATTTTTCAAGCAACTCATTGATTTTATTAGAAAATTCCCCAGACAACGAGCGAATCGCACTGGTCGCTTGGGCAATGGAAGTGGCACTGATGGCATCAGAAATCGCCTCAGCCTGCACCAAATCAATCTTGTCATTTTCAAAGGCGCGCATGGAAAATTCGCCTGCGGTCGCCTGTCTTGCCCCCAGCTCAAAACAGCGAGCAAGCAGCAGATTTTGTAGCACGACACCGCCATGCCCCTGAATCTCCACCACATCCTCGCCAGTGAATGAATGCGGTGCTTTAAAATAAATCACCACCCCTTCATCGATGGTCGCCCCTTGTGCGTCTTTGAATTTGGCAAAATGGGCGTGGCGTGGCGTAAGCGTGGCTTTATCGGACATGGCACAGCCGATGGCGTATGCGGTACGCCCTGACAGACGAATCACACCCACGCCGCCCTGACCGATGGGCGTGGCGATGGCAGCGATGGTTGGCTGCATGGGTGTGGTGGCGTTGGTGTTGGACATGATATGGCTCAATTTGACACTCTAACTTTTAATCAACCTTATATTGTAGCATTTTTAGTGAAAATTTTGGGAAAATCAGCACAAAAAAAATCCCGCCATCATGACGGGATTTTCCAAGTTAGGCAATCAAGATCACACTCTTGCTTGCATTTGCTTTTCAACACGCTTATTTACCCAGTGCTGATGCACCATACTAAACAGGTTATTCACCGTCCAGTAAAGCACCAGACCTGCTGGGAAAAACAGCATAAACGCAGCAAAAATCAGCGGCATGATTTTCATCACCTTTGCTTGCATTGGGTCGGTAGGCTGTGGGTTTAATAGCTGCTGAATGAACATGGTCGCACCCATGATGATGGGTAGAATGAACCAAGGATCCATCGCAGACAAGTCCTTAATCCACAAAATCCACGGCGCATGACGCAGCTCCACAGACTCAACCAAACACCAGTACAACCCTAGGAAAATCGGCATTTGAATCAGAATCGGCAGACAGCCCGCCATCGGATTGACCTTCTCATCACGATACAGCTGCATCATCTCTTGGCTCATCGCCATGCGGTCGTCGCCATGCTTTTCTTTAAGGGCTTGTAGCTTTGGGGCGATGGCACGCATTTTTGCCATCGAGACATAGCTCTTATTAGACAGCCAGAATAAGGCGATTTTTACCAAAATGGTCAAACCAATGATTGCCCAACCCCAGTTGCCAAGCACCTTATGAAGCGCTTCTAGCACGGCAAACAAGGTCTTAGAGATCGGCCACAGCAGACCATAATCGACCGTCTTTTCAAGACCTGCCGCCACAGGCGCAAGCTCTTTTTGCACCTTAGGACCTGCGTACAGCGTGGCATCCATCGTGATCTGCTTGCCAGCACCGACATTGATCAAGGGGCTGTTAAAGCCGATGAAATGATCGCCACCGTTGTCACGGCTATAAAACTGCGCATCAAAATCACCTGGCGTCCATGCAGACACAAAATAATGCTGAATGATGCCCACCCAGCCATCACGGCTGACGACATTAAGCTTGCCATCATTAAAGTCGGCAAATTTCAGCTTATTGTACGGGTCTTCAGGTGTGCCCCAAGCGCCGCCAAGATAAGTCGCCATACCCATCATGCCCTTGTCTTCAACCCCAGGGTCTGAGCTGTTGTCACGCTTTAACTGCGCATACATTTGACCCTGCCAAGCAGCCTGTGACGCATTGTTGATGTTATAGCTTAGATTGATGGGGTATTCACCTGCCTTAAAGGTGTAAGTCTTGGTGATGGTGACGCCATCTTGTTGGTGCGTCAGCGGCACTTCAAGCACTCCAGCACTACCCATCTCATAGTGAGTCTGCGGCGAGGTGTAAGTGGCACGCCCCGCCGAGGTGTCGATACCATTTTGCCCAATCAAACCTGACTGCGCCACATAAGTGCGAGCCTGAGATTCAAGCAGTACAAAGCGCTCTGGGCTATTGAGTGTGGCATCATACTGCTTTAAGGCGGCATGCACGATGTCGCCACCAACAGGGTCGATGCGGATGTCATAGCGGTCGGTGGAGACGCTGATGAGCGCAGATGAGGTCGCTGCTGGCGCATCGGTTGAGATGGTGTTGGCGGTGGCTGGCACATCACCCAAGGTGGCATTTGGCACATCTGCACCTGTCGTCTGAGTCGCCACTGGTGCAACTTTGGGGGCGTTAGCCATATCATCACGCCAAGCCAGCACGAGCAGATAAGTCGTGATTAAAATGGCAATGATGATTAAAATCCGAAGAATTTTTTGCATGGAATGATTCCTAACAATGCGTTTGGGCACACATCAAGCGTGCTGTGATCAAAATTCGTCAATAAATTTTCTAAAACAAACCCTTTATTTTACTAAACTTTTGTGCAAAATCCTAGAAAATATTTGCAAACTTAGCAAGAAACGCCATCACAAAGCCCTACTTTCATCAGCCAATTTAGCCGAGAAGCATAGTCGTGAGCGCCAACATACACACCAAAACCCAACATCAAGGCAGCATCCGCACTGTGATAGCGGTAGGCATACATCGGCACTGGCACAAAATCCACGCCATGCCCACCCCAAGGATGGCAGCTAAGCACCCGCCTGATCGTCAGCATCAGCCCCATCTTGGTGCCGTGCCAGATGAACGCCTGCCGACCATACTCTGAGCAGGTTGGGTAATAGCGGCAGCGGGCAGGCAGCAAAGGACTGATGGCTTTTTGATAAAAACGGATTACGCCCAAAAAGATGCGCTTTAACATGAACGGCCGTATTTAATCTTAACTGTTTCAAAAAGCTGGGTGATCTCAGTAAAAATATCGCAGTCTTTTGTGTAGCTTTTCTTAACAATAAGCACAAGATCAACACACGCCAGCTCATTTTGGTTGAGTCGAAACGCTTCTTTGGTGACACGCTTTAAATGATTACGCATGACGGCGTGCTTAAGCTTTTTTTTGGTGATGGCAAGTCCAAGCCTTGGGGTGTTTTTGTCATTATTTTTGACAAAGATCAAACAGTGCTCGGAGTGAATTTTTTTGATGGGTGCATCAAACACCGCCTTAAACTCGGCAGGTTTTAGCAGCCTTTTGGACTTATCAAAGCAAAATAAAGAGGGGATCATGGCAGCCCTTTTGGGTTTAAAAACGCTCAGTATATCAAGCAAGCCTGAAAATTACCACCCCAGCTCACCAAGGGAGTCGCACAAAAGCTTGCGTGAGCGGAAAAGGGGTAGGTATGGAAAGCAAACGACAGATACAAAAAAAAGCACCAATAATGGTGCTTTTTTATTCATCGCTGTTTTGTGATTACACAGTCAAACGATGGCGACCTTTAGCACGGCGGCGTGCTAGAACTTGACGACCTTTTTTAGTGGCCATACGAGCACGGAAACCGTGGGTACGCTTGCGCTTCAATACGCTTGGTTGAAAAGTACGTTTCATAATACACCTTAAGGTTGATAGGCATCACTAAGCTCTGCAGAAGCCTGATAAGTGAAGACTTTTTTGTGCCGCAGCTTAACAACTGTGGCGGTTTCATTCAATGTTTTTCACCAAATATCATGAAAAACCGCACAATTTTATCAAAGCCCGTCTATTATGTCAAGACAAAGATGGCGTTATTTGTTCAATGCTCAATTAAGATGGTAAAACCTGTCCCAAAAAGAGGTGGGGTTGCCCATTTATTTTGTTTGTCAGGGCTGTTAAAATAAGCGCCAGCATTGCCAGAAACAAAAAAAATTAAAAGTTATCCACAGTTTTGTCGTTTTTCATTTATTGATTTATGAATATAAAGATAGTAATAATAAACAAGCATAATATCTGTGGAAAACTAAAAAAATATTATAAAAATCATAAATTTATATTGTGGAAAAATATGTTTATTTAATGTTTAAAAACTGTGCATTACTCCCAAAAACAACTTATCCACAGTCTTTTCCATAAAGTTATCCACAGAAAATTTTTCTTTGAAATTTTAAAAAATTGTGCTAATATTTGCGCACATTTTGAGTAAGTATAGAGATTTTCTGCTTTTCTTGTATAAAGTCTTAATAGAATAATTATTTTTTCTAAATTTATTTTGATTTAACTGTCTGTTTAGATTTTTAAATCAATATATGAAGGATTGATGAG